>CAJXAU010000186.1 GCA_913050205.1 uncultured Verrucomicrobiota bacterium | reverse complement strand
GTGGGGGAGAATACGCGGATTGAGTCGGCGATCATCGACAAAAACGCCCGGATCGGGGCCAACTGCGTGATCTCGCCGGAGGGCAAACCGGAGCATTTTGACGGGGAAAACTACTTCATTCGGGAAGGAATCGCAATTGTTCCGAAAGGGGCGGTGATCCCGGACGGCACGGTGATTTAGAGAAAACAGGCAGAGCCGCGCTTGGCCAAGCTGGGGTCGGCCACCAAAATTGATACGTGTAAGTATTATTTTATTGCATGGCCCTTGCGGTTGGCTACGCTCTTGGGCCGTCTCGCCGTCGGCCGGTTCCGTGTGTCGACCCTTGTTGGGCTGCGCTTGGCCAAGCGGGACAAAATTCAATTTCACATGAAAAAACTGGGTATCACTTTCTTGGGCCTGGCTGCTGTCACAGCGGCTTCGGCAGCTCCAGTTGACGGGTGGCTGCACATGCGCGGGCCACTCCAATCCGGTGTCTCGTTCGAGACCAACCTGCCGGACAGCATTCAGACCGAGGACGCGCTGTGGACGGTGGACTTGCCCGGCCGGTCGGCGCCAACGATCTCCAACGGTAAGCTGTTCATCGTCGGCCACCTCGGCGAGGGCGCTGACCTACAGGAGGGCGTGTTCTGTCTGGATGCCGAGACCGGCAAGAAACTTTGGGAGCACAAGTTCAACGACTTCCTGAGTGACATCATTTACACGCGCTACTCCTCCTCGAGCCCGACGATCGACCCGGAGACCGGCAACCTGTTTTTCCAGGGCACACAGGGGTTGTTTGCCTCGTTCTCACAGGACGGAAAAATCCTTTGGAAACACTCGCTGATGGAGGCGCTTGGCCGGATGACCTTTCCGAACGGCCGCACCGCCACGCCGGTTGTCGACAACGACCTCGTGATCACCCGCGGCATCATGGCCAACTGGGGTGCACAGGGGCCGCCGTGGGATCGCTTCTACGGCTTCGACAAAAAGACCGGCGAATTGGTGTGGGCAGCCAAGCCGGGCGGACGCCCGAAGGATAGCTGTTTCTCTTCGCCGTACCTTGGCTGGCTCGATGGCAAGCGCGTCTTTTATGCGACCACCGGGGACGGCAGCGTAGTCTGCGCCAACGCCCGCACCGGTGAGGCGATCTGGCAGGTGCCGCTGTTCAAGGCGGGCATCAACGCCTCAGTGGTGGTCTACAACAACGACATCGCAGCCGCAATCTACGGCACACCGTACGAGCCAGGTCAGATGGTTGGCCTGAAGATCCCGCACGTGCAGCCAAAGGATGCCAATCCGGTCGTGGTCGAGCGCAAGCAGGTCGAGCTTTGGACGCAAAAAATCACGACTTCCACCAGCGCGCCGATTCTCGTTGGCGACACAATCTACGTCGTGGCCGAGAAGGGCGAACTGCACAGCGTCAACATCGTCACCGGCAAGGAAAACTGGAAGATCAAGCTCGGCATCGAGCAGCGCAACGCCTCGCCGGTGCATGCCGACGGGAAGATTTACCTGCCGATGCTCGAAAACCCGGCCGGCGAGGGTGGTGCGGCCAAGGGCGGCACCGGCACGCACGGCGCGTTTTACGTGATCAAACCAGGCAAAAACGAAGCCAAGATTTTATCGCACGCAGTGCTGGATGGCCGCTGTTTTGCCACGCCGTCCATCTACAACGGTAAGGTCTACGTGCAGACGACCAAGAAACTTTACTGCTTCGGCAAGCCGGGCAACAACAAGGGCTTGGCCAAGGCGCCCAAGGCCAAGGCATGGCCCAAGGCGGGCAAGCCGACCCGACTGCAAATCGTGCCGTCGGAGATTTTGCTCGAGCCGGGTGAGTCGGCCTCGTTCCGCGCACGACGCCTCGATGCCAACGGTTTCCTCGTGGACGAAATCGCCGGTGACAAGCTCAAGTGGGAGTCGTACATCCCGCCGACTGCCAAGGTGAAGGCCCGCATGAACGCCACGTTCAAGGGCGGCCAGATCATCGCTGGTAAGGATCGAGTCAGCTCGGCCGGAGCATTCAAGGCAACCGCCGGTGGGCTGAGCGGGGTGATCCGCGGCCGTGTGCTGCCGGCACCACCGTTGAGCGAGGACTTTGAAGGGTTTGACCTGAGCGAGGACAGCCTCGTGGACGAGGGAGTGAAGTTTGCCTACCCGCCGCTGCCGTGGATTGGGGCACGGTTCAAGTTCGAGGTGCGCGATCGCGAAGGCACCAAGACGCTGCGCAAGACGGTCGACAACAAGCGGCTGCAGCGCGCCACGGTGTTCATCGGCGAACAGAGCATGAGCAATTACACCATCCAAGCCGACGTGCTGACGGATGGCCGCCGCCGCAAGATGTCCGATGTCGGGATCATCAACCAACGCTACTGTGTCGTGCTCAAGGGCAACGAGCAGAAGTTGGAGATCAACTCGAATCTCGATCGCATCCGGGTGCCGGAGCGCGGTTCCCCGCCGAACTTCCGATGGAAAGCCAACCAGTGGTTTACGCTCAAGGCCCGCGTGGACGTCAACGAGGACGGTTCCGGCATGATCCGCGCCAAGGCTTGGCCAAGAGATGAGGCCGAGCCGGATGCATGGAACGTGGAGTTCAAGCACAACAACGCGCACAAGAGCGGCTCGCCTGGCCTGTTCGGGTTTTCACCGCAGGAAATGCCGGTGTACATCGACAATGTGAAGGTGATACCGAACAAGTAGACTACTGAAACTTACAAACCATTTTATCATCATGAAAAACATTAGAATCGCAATCGTGACCGGCCTGACCGCCGGCATTCTTGGCAGCGCCGCAGTGCAGGCTGCCGACTGGCCGCAGTGGGGCGGCAATTCGCTTGGCCGCAATATGGCTGCACCGGGCGTGACCGGCCTGCCGGACAAGGTGGAACCGGGCGACTACAAGCAGGGTACCGAGGACGTCGATCTCTCGACCACGAAAAACGTTCGCTGGGTGGCCAAGCTGGGAACCCAGAGCTACGGCAACCCGACGATCTCAAACGGTCGCATTTACGTTGGCACCAACAACGATTCGCCACGCGATCCACAGCACGAAGGCGATCGCAGCATCATGCTGTGCCTCGACGAAAAGACTGGTGAGTTCATCTGGCAACTGGTCGTTCCCAAGCTGAAATCCGGCAAAGTAAATGACTGGGAAAGCCTCGGCTTACTTTCCTCGCCGACCGTGGTGGGCAACCGCATCTACGTGGTGACCAGCCGCTGCGAGGTGCTCTGCCTCGACACCGAGGGCTTGGCCAACGGCAACGACGGCCCTTACAAGGACGAGGCGATCTATGTGCATCTCGACACCGGCAAGCCGCCGGCCAAGATCGGCAAGAAGGACGGCGATATCATTTGGCGCTATGACATGATGGACGAGTTGGGCGTGTTCCCGCACAACGCCTCCAACTGCTCAGTGATCGTGGTGGGCGACATAGTTTACGCCTGCACCTCCAACGGGCAGGACTGGACGCACTCGAACGTGCCCTCCCCGCTCTCCCCAAGCTTTATCGCGCTCGACGCGAAGACCGGTGAACTGCTCGGTGAAGACGACGCCGGCATCGGCCCGAATATTTACCACGGCCAGTGGAGTTCGCCCTCCTACGGCGTGGTCAACGGCAAGGGCCAACTCTTCTTCGGCGGTGGCGACGGCTGGTGCTACGCCTTCGAGCCGAAGCCGGTTTACGACGAGGACGAGGACCTCGACTTTCTCCGCAAGATCTGGTGGTACGATTCCAACCCGCCTGAGTACAAGAAGGACAAAAACGGCAAGGCGATCAAGTATCCTGCCGCTGAGGGTCCAAACGAGATCAACTCGACTCCCGTGTTTTACAAGGGCCGCGTGTACGTGGCCCACGGCCAGGATCCCGAACACGGCGAAGGCGTCGGCCACTTGGTTTGTCTCGACCCATCCAAGAAGGGCGACATCACCAAGAGCGGCGAGATTTGGTCGTACAAAGGAATCAAGCGAAGCATCTCCACAGTCTCGATTGACGAGGACAACGGCCTGCTGTTCGTCGGTGACTTCTCCGGTTTCATCCACTGTCTCGACGCCGACACCGGCAAGCTGCATTGGGTTTACGACATGAAAGCCCACATGTGGGGCTCCACGCTGGTGGCTGACGGCAAGGTTTACGTGGGCGACGAGGACGGCGACTTTGTGGTGCTGGCCTCTGACACAAAAATGAAGGTGCTGAGCGAGACCTACTTCCCGGCGCCAATCTACTCGACTCCGGTCGTGGCCAACGGCGTGTTGTACGTGGCCACCCAGTCGCACCTGTACGCGGTGTACGACGAGGCCCGCGCCAAGTCCGCCACGGACAAGAAGAAAGCCAAGTAAGCCCGAACAACCCCCGCAACCCGGCTCATGAAAAATGTAGTTTACGCACTGATCGTCCTGCTGGCGATCATCCACCAGGATTTCTGGTGGTGGGATGACAAGACCCTAGTCTTTGGGTTTATGCCGCTTGGTCTGTTTTACCACGCGCTGTTTTCCTGCATGGCGGCTGGGGTTTGGGCCATGGCCATCAAATGGGCTTGGCCAAGCGACATCGAGGAATGGGCCGAGTCGGCTGACGAACAGGGGGGCGAACAATGATACACGGACCGTCACTGATCGCGCTTGGCCAAGCGGCCGAGCCTGCGACCCGCACACCGCTGTACATCATCATCGTGTACATGTGCGCGTTGTTTGCGCTTGGCTGGGTGTCCAGCCGGATGTTCCGCGGGTCCAGCAAGGATTTCTT
>CAJXAU010000185.1 GCA_913050205.1 uncultured Verrucomicrobiota bacterium | reverse complement strand
GGGGTGTAGATCGTTTTGCTGTTGGCTTGTGAGAGGTACATGCTCATCAGTCGTGACTGATTCAACGGCGGCCTACGGGTGGATAACAACCGGCTGCACGCTGAAAAAAAGGTGTAGATGATCCGCTTCACAAGTACGGGTCGCAAACGACCGGACTCAGCCTAGTCCATGGGAGCTGTGTTTCCAATCGGAATCTATTCACAAGCTTGTTTTTTTATTCACAATCACCGGTGAACGGCGGTTGAAATGCGAACAGGCTGTGGATGAGCCTGCGAAAACCGGGTGAAAAAAAGGCGGATAACCGCGACAATCAACCGCCCATGATGGTCACACCAGAGGAGGTGCCAATTCGTGTGGCCCCGGCCTCGATCATCGCTCTTGCGGTTTCAGTGTCTCGGATACCGCCTGAGGCTTTGACGCCACAAAACTGGCCGACGGTTTCACGCATCAACTTGACGTGCTCGACGGTGGCTCCACCGGGGCCAAACCCGGTGCTGGTCTTGACGAAATGGGCCTCGGCTTGAACGGCGATTTTGCAGGCGGTGGCGATTTGTTCGTCGTTAAAGTAGCCGGTCTCGATGATGACCTTGACGCGCCGATCCTCTGCAGCGTCAATGACGTCGCGGATTTCGCGGCTAACCGCTTTATGGTCTCCGTCGATAAATCGGCCGAGGTTCATCACCATGTCGATCTCGTGGGCGCCGTTGTCGATGGCCACATCGGTTTCGTATCGCTTGGCATCGGAGTCGGATGCACCGGAAGGGAAACCAACGACCGTGGCGACGGAGACGTCGGAGTCACCCAGATGATTCCACGCATGCTGCACCCAGCAACCGCTGACACACACTGCAAACAATTGGTGCTCAATGGCTTCAGTGCAGAGTTTCTCGATATCCCGAGCAGTGGCATCGGGACGCAAAAGGGTGTGGTCGATGTATCTGTTTAAAGGCGTTTCCGAGGGATCGGACATGGATCAACCGGGCAGTAGGTCTTTGACCATCTCGCGTTCCTCTCTCAACTCGTTCACTGTGGCATCGAGTTTGCCTTGGCTGAAGGTATCGAGTTGAACGCCCTGAACGATGTCGAGTTGGCCGCCAACGTTTCGGGTCGGGAAAGAGGAGATCAGGCCTTCGTCAACCCCGTAGCTGCCATCGGAGCATAGGCAGAGGCTGTGGGAGTCGCCGCCGGGAGTTGGATTGATCACAGATGCGACCGAATCGACCACAGCATTGGCGGCACTTGCGGCACTGGAGGCACCTCGGGCCTTGATGATTGCCGCACCGCGTTGCTGGACGGTCTTGATGAATTCTCCCTCGAGCCATTCCTGGTCATTGATCACGCTCGCAGCGGCCTCGCCGTTGATCTTGGCGTTGGTGAAATCAGGGTATTGTGTCGCGGAGTGGTTGCCCCAGACGGTCAGGTTGCTAACGGCGGTGACATCGACCCCGGCCTTTTGGGCGAGCTGAGTCTTGGCCCGGTTTTCGTCGAGGCGCGTCATGGCAAACCAGCGGTCGCGCGGGACGTCCGGGGCGTTGTTCATCGCGATGAGGCAGTTGGTGTTGCAGGGGTTGCCGACGACCAACGTGCGCACGTCGCTGGCGGCATTGTTTTGGATCGCCTGCCCCTGACCGGTGAAAATCTTGCCGTTGATGCCGAGCAGATCACCGCGTTCCATCCCCTGTTTGCGCGGTACACTGCCGACGAGAAGCGCCCAGTTGACTCCATTGAAACCGGCGTTCAGGTCGGCCGTGGCCACGGTCCCCTTGAGCAGGGGAAAGGCGCAGTCGTCCAACTCCATCCCGACACCTTCAAGCGCGGGCAGGGCCGGCTCAATTTCAATCATGTGAATGATGACCGGCTGATCCGGGCCAAACATTTGGCCGGAGGCGATCCGAAACAGCAGGGCGTAACCGATTTGACCGGCCGCACCGGTCACCGCAACACGAATTGGTTCTTTACTCATCCTAAAAAGCGGCGGGGAGTATGGATTTTGCGCCGGTTTCCGACAAGTTTTTCCGCTTGGCCAAGCGCTTGGCCAAGGGAATCAAGTCTCCGGCGTGCTTTCTGAGGGCGGCTCCGGCTCGTCCTCGGCGGGGACAATTTCCTTGTGATGACACTCCGGGCACTCGATTTCCTCGCCGACCAACTCTCTGGGAACCTCGAGTTTTTGGTTGCAGTTGTCACAGTACATAATGACCGAGTCGTCGTCCTCCGTCTCGTGCCGGATGATGGGTGGCAGAGCGGATTCTTCCACCG
The DNA here is from genome assembly GCA_913050205.1 of uncultured Verrucomicrobiota bacterium. GTDB lineage: Bacteria > Verrucomicrobiota > Verrucomicrobiia > Limisphaerales > UBA1096 > UBA1096. The sequence continues at coordinate 2,466 of CAJXAU010000185.1, read as the reverse complement.
TGGTTTCGTTCTGTTTATCGTCGTCCTCGAGAATGGGCGGCAGTCGGTCGAACTGCACGGCGTTGGCTGGGCGCTGGATGCTCTCGACCACCTCGAGTTCGGCATGGAACAGATCCGCCTCCTTGAAGTTGAACAGCCTGGCGAGGAACAACTCGGGGATTTGGCCGATGCGGGTGTTGTACCGTTCCACGCTGTCGTTGTAGCCGGATCGCATCAGGGCGACCTCGTTCTCGAGCAGAACCAGTTTCTCGTGAAGCTGCGACATCATCTTATTGCCTTTGAGGTCCGGATACTTTTCCTGCAGCCCAAAGAACTTCTGCATCACGGCTACCTCCTGCGTGATGAACAGCCCGGCTGCGGCGGGGTCGAATTCCACCGCACCTTGGGCGGAGTCCCGAAGCTTGGCCAACTCGGTCTGCAGTTCCTTCTCGTGCTTCAAATATTCCTTGGCGATTTTCACAAGGTTTGGGATGAGGTCGGCACGTTTCTTGAGTGAGACTCCGATGTTGGACCAGGCCCGCAGTACGCGGTTGCGAACAAAAACGAGGTCGTTGTACATCAACCCAACAAAGCAGCCGGCGAGAAAAAGTGGCGCGATCAACGACGCGAACAGGAAATCCGTGGCCGCGTACGAGGCAGCGGCCCCGAACAAACCAAAGCCGACCAACACGAAACCGTTCAACCCGAGGTTCAGCCCGAACAGACCGCGCCGGCTTTTCCGGCCCATAAGCTCGGTCTCGGTGTAGTTGGTGGTGATCAGTGGGAATTTGTTTTTGCCCTTGGCGATCTTGAGCCGGTCGCCGGTGCTCTCGTCGATGACTGCAGTGCCGAGCACGTACAACGGGTCGCCAATCCGGATACTGGTCTCGCTGTATCGACGTCTGCCTGAACTTCGCGAGAGGCTGTGGCGGGTGTGGATCTCTGCACCGTCCAGATCCACCGGGACGATTCCTTCTCCGTCTCGACAGTAAAAGTCGGTCAGCTCGGTTCTGTCCGTGACGGTCACCCACTTGGCCTTTTTGCCGGAGCCGCGTTTTTCTTTGACGACGTAGTGGTACTGAACACACGGTTTGTCGCTGAGCGGTCCAGTCAGGGTTTTCGACTTGCACTCGACCGTTCCCTGGATTTCCGCCGGGCCGTAGGCCAGGCCGGTGGAAAGGGAGGTGGGGATGTTTTCAATGTAGCGCTTTTCCTTGATCTTCCTGAACCCAATGAACGTACCCGAGATGGCGAACAGTCCGCCGCCCCCGAGCATGAGTAACAGATGCCAGAAGTTGACGCTGATGGACTGAATCGCAAGTTGCTCCGCCGACTGCGGCGCGAACGACTTCGCAAGGGGCAACTCGGGGATGGCCTTGATGCCGAATATCGGCGCGAGATAGCGCTCGGGGAAGCGGTTTCGCACCTCGTTGAATCGTGCGATGTTCGCCGCCATGTCGCCGTAGATTCCACGTACCCGATTGAACTGCCTGTCGGCCAAGCGCTTGGCCAAGCGCTCGTTGAATACCTCCCGATCATCCCAGTCGCCTGCCCAGCGAACATTCGCTTGGCCAAGCAGTCGCTGGAATTCCTGTTCAGCCCGGTCGTTCTGCCGGAGGATCCGCGAGTGTGAGGCACCGAGATCGAGCCGCATCATCTGCAACCCCAGTAACACCAAGCCTCCACCCTGAACCATCGAGACGATGGTCAGGAAGATGAGCAACCGGTGTACGCCGACCATCCAGCAGGAAAACATGATTCCGAACGAGAGTGCCAGCAGCGCGAACGAAAACAGCCAGATGCCGCCCGAGGCCATGTCGGCCCGCTCGGATGCCTCGCCGTAGGTGGACACGATCGGCGTATAGTCGCCCTCGTCTGTGAATCCTACGGTCGTGCTTTCCGCGGATTGGCTGGCGTACCCGAAGATAAAGGTTTTCTCTCCTGGCTCATACCTCGCCTCGGTGTAGCGGTAATCCCCGCGGTAGTAGGTTGCGGACGGAACACTGAAGTTGGCGTTGTCGGTGATCACCGTGACCCGGCCGCTTGAGTCCGCAAGGCGAAATTCCGGCACCTGTCGCCGGTACTGTTCGACGGTCACCCAGCGGGTCTGCCGGTCGCCGTCCGAGTCGGTGTATACCTCCTCACGTTCCTTGTGGTAGTAAAAATAAATACACTCAGTTCCGGTGTAGGGAGCACGGACGGTTTGCCCCTTGGCCTGTGAAGTGCCGGAGAGATTGATTTCACCGGTGATGATCGAGACGACCTGACTGCGGGGAGTGCGCTCGAGGTTGCGCATCTCAGTGAGCGAGTTGAAGCCGCCGAGCTGCAACGAGAAGGCGACGATCGCCAGGATCGGCGCCGCTATCGCGCAGAGCGTTTTATGCCAAGCTTTCCACATGACGCTGAGGCCGCTTGGCCAAGCGTTTGGTTATTCTATCCGGCCGGCGACGAGGGAGTCGACGACGGCGGGGTCGGCGAGGGTGCTCG
>CAJXAU010000184.1 GCA_913050205.1 uncultured Verrucomicrobiota bacterium | reverse complement strand
CTTGAGAAAGCGCTTGGCCAAGCGGACATGATGGTGATTTCCCAGACTCCCTGCGACGCACTTGAGCGCGAATGGGCTGAACACGACATTTCAAAATTCGTCGAGATCATCGCCGGACAGGAAATGGGCACCAAGACCGAGCACCTGAAATTTGCCGCAGTCGACAAGTACGCATCTGAAAAAATACTGATGATCGGTGACGCCCCCGGCGATCACAAGGCGGCCAAGGCCAACAGCGTTCTGTTTTATCCGATCCTGCCCGGGCGCGAGGAGGAATCTTGGGAGCGCCTCCATGGGGAAGCTCTCGACCGATTCTTTGCGGGCACCTACGCCGGGGAGTACGAGGAGAAATTGTTCGCGGAATTCGACGGCTGTCTCCCGGAAAACCCAAGCTGGTAATCCCAACACATTTTGCTGAAAGGGGCAGGAGGCAACTCCTGCCCTTTTCGCTGCCCGCTTGGCCAAGCGCTTGGCCAGGACGCCAAGTTCCCTTGACACATCCGCACAGGCAACGGACTGTGTCCGCAAGTGAACGGGGAGCCTACCGGCCGATGCTGGCGAATGGCTGAGATATTTGCACCGGTGTGCAAGTGACCCATCGAACCTGATTCGGTTAAACCGACGTAGGGATTCACCGCCTCTTCCCGTTCCCATAATGTCAAAATGATTGCATCCAAAGATTCTTTCGAGCCATCCAGCCGGGATCAACTGCCCAACTCGACCCGCATCTATATCGAAGGCAACCTGCACGAGGACATCCGAGTCCCGATGCGTGAAATCGCCCTCAACCCAACCAAGTCTTTAAACGGCGACACGAAAGAAAATGCTCCGGTGCGCGTTTATGACACGAGCGGCCCCTGGGGTGATCCGGCATTCGAGGGAAAAGTGGATGCCGGCCTCCCTCCCCTTCGGGACAAGTGGATTCATTCCCGGGGCGATGTCGAGGAATACGATGGGCGCGATGCTAAACCGATCGACAACGGCTACCTCTCCGAGACCCATGCCGAGCACGCCACCCAACGTGACAAGGGCAATCGCCTCACCGAATTCCCCGGCCTGAAGCGAAAACCGTTGCGCGCCTCCGCCGGCCATCCGGTCACCCAACTTTGGTACGCCAAGCAAGGTATCATTACCCCCGAGATGGAGTATATCGCCATTCGGGAAAACATGGGCTTGGCCAAGCTGCGGGAGGAAAGCCAAGCGCTTGGCCAAGTCCAACCGAACTCGCTGCATCACCAACATCCCGGCAATCCGTGGGGGGCGAACATCCCCAAGGAGATCACCCCCGAATTCGTCCGGGACGAGGTCGCCAGTGGCCGGGCCATTATCCCAGCGAACATCAACCATCCGGAGATTGAGCCAATGATCATCGGCCGCAATTTCCTCGTTAAAATCAACGCCAACATCGGCAATTCTGCTGTTGCCTCGAGCATAGAGGAGGAGGTTGAGAAAATGCGATGGGCCACCAAGTGGGGAGCGGACACCGTGATGGATTTGTCCACCGGCAAAAATATCCACGCCACGCGTGAATGGATCATGCGCAACTCCCCTGTCCCCATCGGCACAGTGCCAATCTATCAGGCGCTGGAAAAAGTCGATGGCCGGGCTGAAGAACTAACTTGGGAAATATTCCGAGACACACTGATCGAACAGGCCGAACAGGGCGTCGACTACTTCACGATCCACGCCGGCGTCTTGCTGCGGTTCGTACCACTCACAGCCCAGCGCATGACCGGTATCGTCAGCCGTGGTGGCTCCATCATGGCCAAGTGGTGCCTCGCCCATCACAAGGAAAATTTCCTCTACACCCACTGGGATGAGATTTGCAAAATCTGCGCCACATACGATGTGAGCTTCAGCATAGGCGACGGCCTGCGACCCGGCTCCATCGCCGACGCCAACGATGAGGCGCAATTCGGCGAACTAAAAGTACAGGGCGACCTCACGCGGCGCGCCTGGGAACACGGCGTGCAGGTGATGAACGAAGGCCCCGGCCACGTCCCTATGCACATGATCCACGAAAACATGACGAAGCAACTTGAGTGGTGCCACGAGGCCCCGTTCTACACGCTTGGCCCACTAACCACAGATGTCGCCCCCGGCTACGACCACATCACCAGCGGCATCGGTGCCGCTATGATCGGCTGGTACGGCTGCGCAATGCTCTGTTACGTCACTCCAAAGGAACACCTTGGCCTACCCAACAAGCAGGACGTAAAGGAAGGGGTGATCACCTATAAGATCGCCGCGCACGCAGCCGACCTTGCCAAGGGGCATCCCGGCGCTCAGTACCGTGACAACGCACTCAGCAAGGCTCGTTTCGAATTCCGATGGGAGGATCAGTTTAATCTCGGGCTCGATCCCGAACGGGCACGCGAGTTTCATGACGAAACCCTCCCCGCCGACGGCGCCAAACAGGCCCATTTCTGCAGCATGTGCGGCCCGAATTTCTGCTCGATGAAAATCACCGAAGACGTTCGCAAATACGCCGCCGAAAACGGCCTCACCGAAGAGCAGGCGATCGAAGAAGGCATGCGGGAAAAATCCGCTGAATTCGCGAAGCAAGGCGCCGAGGTCTACACCAAGGCCTGACGCTTGGCCAAGCGGGTGGGTTACCGGCTGCGCTTGGCTTTCTTCTTGGCCAGATAGGAGACTGCGCTTGGCTTCTTTTTAGTCTCGGAAGACTCGCCGGTCAGGTTTTTCAGTTCGTTAACCTGATCTCGCAGGAGCGCAGCTTTTTCGAACTCCAGTTTTTCAGCCGCCTCAAGCATCTCTTTTTCCAACTCGCGGATGGTTTCAACAACATCCAAATCGCCGGCGCTTTCATGAAGGGTTACCGCTGACGATTCCTTGTTACCGTATTTATCACCCAGCCGTTGCTCAATTGGGCGACTTACACTCTTGGGAGTTATCCCGTGTTTTTCGTTATGCTCAATCTGACGTTTGCGGCGATAATCTGAGATTCGCAAAAACTCTCTGATACTCCGGGTTTTCTCGTCCGCATAAAGGATAACTCGCCCGTTCAAGTGTCGGGCGGCGCGACCTGCTGTTTGTACCAGACTGGTGGTGGAACGTAAGAACCCTTCCTTGTCGGCATCCAGTATCGCGACCAACGAGACTTCAGGAATATCCAACCCCTCTCGAAGCAAATTAATGCCGACGAGCACATCAAACTCGCCTTGTCGAAGTTCCCTCAATATTTCCACCCTCTCGATTGCCCCGATGTCGCTATGCAAATAGCGCACGTTAACACCGATGTCCGAAAGGTAATCAGTCAACTCTTCAGCAGTGCGCTTGGTCAGGGTCGTTACCAAAACGCGTTCGCCCAAGTCCACACGTTTCCGAGCCTCCTCAATCAGGTCATCAATCTGCCCTTTGAGCGGTTTGATGGTGATCTCAGGATCCACCAGCCCGGTTGGGCGAACAATCTGTTCGACTACCGCTCCCTTGGCCCACTCGATCTCCCGCTTGGCCGGGGTCGCACTGATGTATAGCGTCTGGTTTTGAAGAGCCTGAAATTCCTTGAAATTCAACGGACGATTATCGAGTGCACTGGGCAAACGAAAACCATGTTCTACAAGGACTGTTTTCCGCGAGCGATCCCCGGCAAACATGCCCTCGACCTGTGGTACCGTGGCGTGGGATTCATCGATTACCAACAAGAAATCCTTCGGGAAAAAATCGAGAAGCGTGCTGGGCCGGGAACCTGGGGGGCGGCCGTTTAGGTGGCGGGAATAGTTTTCGATCCCCGAACAAAATCCCATCTCAAGCATCATCTCCAGATCATATTCCGTGCGCATACGAATGCGCTGGGCCTCAAGTAGTTTTTTTTCTTTTTCCAATTCGGCAATTCGCTCTCCCAGTTCATCGCGAATCGTCTTTGATGCCCGTTTGATATTCTCCATCGGCGTAACGAATTGTTTACCCGGAAAAATGATCACACTGGGTAACGGTTCAAGCATGTTTCCTGTCAGGGGATCAAATCGGGTAATACGATCAATTTCATCCCCAAAAAACTCAACTCGAATCCCCTCCTCCAGTTCAGCCGGCCTCACCTCCACCGTATCTCCTCGCACGCGAAAATGTCCTCGTTCAAACTGAATGTCGTTTCGCTCGTATTGAATCTCTACTAAGCGGGATAATAATCGCTCACGACCGAATTCCTCGCCCACCCCAAGCCGGATAACCATGTCCTCGAAATCCCTTTTTTCCCCAACCCCATAAATGCAGGAGACGCTCGCAACCACGATGACATCCCGCCTCGCCAGCAGTGAACTCATCGCTGACAGGCGCAACCGCTCTATCTCATCGTTGATGCTGGAGTCCTTCTCAATGAAAGTGTCCGTCTGCGGTATGTACGCTTCTGGTTGGTAGTAATCGAAATAACTGACGAAATATTCTACTGCGTTTTCCGGAAAGAACCCCTTGAATTCCGCATAAAGTTGGGCAGCGAGAGTCTTGTTGTGGGAAATGATTAACGTCGGCTTGGCCAAGTTCCGAATCACGTTGGCCACCGTAAAGGTTTTTCCCGAACCGGTTACGCCCAGCAGCGTTTGGTGTTCCGCCCCATTACGAAGCCCACCGGTTAACTTCCGGATAGCCTCCGGTTGATCCCCCGCCGGTTCAAACGATGAATGAAGTTTAAATACCTGTTCTCCCACAAATCAAGCGCTTGGCCTTACCCAATCCAGCCGAAAACAACAAGCTATTCGTTCGGCTTTAC
>CAJXAU010000183.1 GCA_913050205.1 uncultured Verrucomicrobiota bacterium | reverse complement strand
CGCTGGCGAATTGCATCCCGACCTCATGTACGGCTGCGGTGGGGATCGCCCGTTTTTGCGCGAACGCAACTCCAGCCTCGTCGAGTTTTTGCAGGTGACACTCGAGGCAGGGGACGACGATCGAGCCATCATCGACTACCTCAAGGACTGCATGGCCAAGGGCTGAGCGCCATCGCCGACGGCATGCCGCGCAAGGCGACCAGCGACGTGATTCGGCTGCGTGGTGTCCGCCACAATAACCTCAAGAATCTCGATCTCGACCTGCCCAAGGGCCGGTTGATCGTCTTCACCGGCCTGAGCGGTTCCGGCAAAAGTTCGCTCGCTTTTGACACGCTCTTCGCCGAGGGGCAGCGGCGTTACGTCGAGACTTTCTCGCCGTATGTCCGGCAGTTTTTCGACCGGATGGACAAGCCGCAGGTCGATCGCATCGACGGAATCCCGCCTGCCATCGCGCTGGGCCAGCGCAACACCGTCCGGACCACCCGCTCGACCATTGGTACGATGACCGAGATCTGCGACCACATGAAACATCTGTGGACGCACCTCGCCCAGTGCCACTGTGATCGGTGTGGATCACTCGTCACCCGCGACGAGCCACAGGCCATTTGGGAGGCGGTCAGCGCCAGCAAAGCCGATGAAGTTCTTGTCACATTCGATGTGCCGTTGGCTAAGAAAATTTCCGTCGAGGAATCGTTGCAGTTCATTGGCAAACAGGGCTACCAGCGAATCCTCGATCCGACGGTGAAACCCCGGCGCGGAAACCTACCGGAAGTGCTGCGTGTTGATGAGGCGGCCAAGCGCTTGGCCAAGCGGAAACTCACGGCGCTGTCGGTGGTGCAGGATCGCGTGCGCTTGGCCAAGCGGAACCGTGCCCGGTTTCTCGAGGCGGTCGAGCAGGCGTATCAATTCGGCAAAGGCCACTTGGCGGTTCACTCGGAAGGGGCCGCCCCACAGCGGTTCAGTCGCCAATTCCACTGCGCCGCATGCGATATCGAGTACCGCGATCCGTCGCCGTCGTTGTTCAGTTTTAACAACCCCATCGGTGCCTGTTTGGAGTGTCGCGGCTTCGGCCGAATTATCTCGATCGACTACCGGCTGGCGTTGCCGGACTTGTCGTTGTCCATCGCGGACGGAGTGGTGAAGCCATGGCAAACCAAGACTGGGGCCGAGTGCCAGCGGGATATGATGCGTGCAGCCAAGCGCGATGGCATCCCGACCGATGTGCCATTTCGTAAATTGCCGCGAAAAATTCAGGATTGGGTGATCCACGGTGAGCCGGATTACGGCAAACCGGGCCGGTCGTGGCCGAACGCATGGTACGGCGTGGCCGGGTACTTCCGCTGGCTCGAGAGCAAGGCGTACAAGATGCACGTGCGAGTGTTGCTCTCGCGGTATCGTGCGTACACCGAGTGCCCGGCCTGCCGTGGCCACCGCTTCAAGCCGGAGTCGTTGCGGTTTCGGATCGACTACACCGGCTCCGGCGATTGGCTGAGGCTTTCCGAATTTTACCAGTTACCCATTCGCGATGCTGCGGGTGTGGTGAACGAATTGGCAGGCCGATTGAACCTAAGCCAAGGCGATGCCCTCTCGCCGGTGTTGAGCGAGGTTCAAAACCGGCTCAACGCGATGGTCGACATCGGTTTGGGCTATCTCTCGCTGGATCGCCCAACCCGTACCCTCTCAGGGGGCGAGACGCAGCGGGTCAACCTCACGGCCTGCCTCGGGTCAAAACTCGTCAACATGCTTTACGTACTGGATGAGCCGAGCGTCGGGCTGCACCCGCGTGACACGGAGCGTCTGGTTTTGTTGCTCGAAAAATTACGTGACCTCGGCAACACACTGGTCGTCGTCGAGCACGAGACCGGCGTCATCCGCCGGGCCGACCACGTGGTCGACCTTGGGCCGGGAAGGGGAGAGCACGGCGGCAAGATTGTCTACAACGGCCCCGGTAAGACCTTGGCCAAGGCGAAGGGTTCGCTCACGGCGGAGTATCTTCACGGGCGCAAAAAATTGGATGCCCCGCCGCAGCGCAAGGTAACGAAGAAAACGGCGCGACTGCGTTTGGCCAAGTTCTCTCGCAACAATCTGCATAATTTAGAGGTGGAGATTCCGCTTGGTCGGTTTGTATGCGTTACAGGTGTCAGTGGTTCGGGGAAAACGACGTTGATCCGCGATGGTCTGCTTCCGGCGTTGAATGAAAAAATGGGGGGAGTGGCCGGGGCGGAGTCGAATGAGGAGGCCGGGGAAATTGGCGGCGACTCGCGTCTGGCCAAGCTCACCGGTTGGCGCACCCTCGAGGCAGTGATGCTGGTGGATCAGTCGTCGCTTGGCCGGACGCCGAGATCAAATCCCGCAGTGTACATCGGGGCGTTTGACGACATTCGAAAACTGTACGCCGACAGCCCGGAGGCCAAGGCGCGCGATCTGTCTGCCGGGGCGTTCAGCTTCAACTCCGCGCAGGGCCAGTGTGGTTACTGCCGGGGGACTGGCTTTGAGAAAATCGAAATGCAATTCCTGAGCGACGTGTTCATCAAGTGTCCCGAGTGCAACGGCCGGCGCTATCGCGAACACGTGCTTGAGGCGCGGTTGACCGACCGGGCCTGGAATATCGCCGACCTGCTTGAGGCGACGGCGGATGAGGTGATTGAGTTTCTCGACGGCTTTCCGGAATCCCGACCGGCGGCCAAGGCCTTGGCCAAGCTGCAATTGCTCAGCGATGTTGGGTTGGGCTACCTGAGACTGGGCCAGCCGGTAAACACGTTGTCCGGCGGCGAGAGTCAACGGCTCAAGTTGGTGCGTAGCCTCGCGGAGGCACAGGGCAAACGCACCACGACCGGACCAACGCTGTTCCTATTCGACGAACCGACCACCGGCCTGCATTTTGATGATGTGCGGCTGCTGTCAAAGGTGCTGCATCGCTTGGTCGATGAGGGGCATAGCGTGGTCGTCGTGGAGCACAATCTCGACCTCATTCGGCAGTCCGACTGGGTGATCGACCTCGGGCCGGATGCCGGCGATGAGGGGGGGCAAATTGTTGCCGAGGGGTCACCCAATGTGGTCGCACGTAACAGGCGATCCCGGACGGGAGAAGCCCTACGTGGCTGAGCCAAATCGCAGCACCGAGTCCGCGCCATTCTCCAGCTTGGCCAAGCCGTCCTTATCGATTCGCTTCAGCCATTTGGAACCATCCCCGGTCAACGTGAATAGTCCACCAGAAGTCTTTCGCAGTAGAGTGAGGTAACGGCGAATCTCAGGATCGTCCGCTTGGCCAAGCGCTTGGCCAATTCCGCGTGAAAAGCAGATGGTCGGCCGAACCTTTCCCCAGGGGCTGATGCCGGCCGCGATACGCAGTGCTTCTCTGGCCCGACGATCCTTCACGGGGCAATCGTCGATGATAAAGAGGGCGTTCACGGATTGGGAAGAGTGATCCCCGGTCGCGGGGTATGTATCAGTTCTTCGGAGCCCAAGGGAGGACAGAGAGGGTGGTTTCGCCGGGCATCCGCCAGTAGCCCCACCATGGCCAGGGGTTTTGTACGATGGCGCCGGTGTAGGGATTGTACGTCCACTTGGTTTGATCCCAACCCACGTTGGGGCGGGTGGCGCGTTCCTGCATCCAGGCGATGTCCGGGTTGCCCGGGCTTATTTTGATGCCCTGTCCCTCGTGTGGATTGAAGCCCACGCGTAATGTGTCGTCGTGCTGCCAGCGCTTGCGCTCGGCATGGCCATCGGCAAAGGAAATGGTGCAACCGTTGTTGTGCCAGGAGGCAGGCCAATCCTGTCTAAACTGAAAGGCATTCGGGTTATTAGGCCAACCGGCCATATCGACCCGGTAGTTGCCGGCGTTGATGCTTTCGTCGTCCATATCCATGAGCACGAACCGGTTCGCTGGATCACGAAAATCGGACTGTTGCCGGTAGATGGTCCACATCTGGTCGCCTCGGAGTGGCCACCCGGACCAACCGCCGACATAAAGGTTGATGCTGTATGAGCGAACCCGCTCGGGCCAGCCCTTCTCCTTGGCTTCGCCGAAATGCTTGTCTTCCGGGCAGCGGAATACCCCCATGTTCCGGCTGAGGTACTTGTACAGGGCGGAAACCTCGATCCAATCCTTGGGCGGCTTGTTGGGGCCGATGTACTCCGAGGCGCACCATGAGGCGTCCACGGTGGGTTCGTACTTTAATGGTTCCCCGTTCGGCTTCGCGCCACCGCCATAATAAACCCCGCGATGATACCAGGCGCTGGCATAGACCACGTGGTCATCGTTGTCGCCGGAGAAATTGTTCCAGGCGATCAGCAGTTGTCGGTTGTTGTTTAGGCAGGCGGCGGAAGTGCCGGTGGCCTTGGCCTTGGCCAGAGAGGGAAGAAGCAGAGCCGCCAAGATGGCAATGATCGCAATGACCACCAGCAACTCGATAAGCGTGAAGGCTCTTTTCATACCAAAAATTTAAAGTAGCGGCAATTCCACCACAGGTCAAATACTGAGCTTCGGTAAGCGCAGTTATTCTATTCTTTCGAAGATTTCCAAAATCCCCAATAAGGATGTCCGGCCAGCTTGGCGGTGTAGGCAAACGATGGCCCAACGTACCGATTTGGCGAAGCTTCCTGACGGGTGGTGCGTTGCTGCATCCACTGGATATCCCGGTTGTTCGGTGTCTTAACCACGCGGTTGGGGATGTTGCCACTGGGGTCTTCAGGTGGGTTTTTGGTGCGCTCGTCGAGCCATCGTT
>CAJXAU010000182.1 GCA_913050205.1 uncultured Verrucomicrobiota bacterium | reverse complement strand
ATCTCGACGCGCTCAAGCACTCCGCACCGTTCATGAAACCGGAAGCCATGCCCCCGTACATGGGCGGCACCCGGATCGGCCTCGCGCTGCGGTCGGTTCACAAAATTCTCGCCGACCGGCCAAAAGGCGACAAAATGATCGTCCTGATTTCCGACGGATCTAGCGGCGACCTGCGCGGTCAGGGCGACAAGATTTCCAGCGATCTGAACGGCGACGACATCGTGCTGTACTACATTCATGTGGCCAACGGCCAACCTCAACAGGAAGTCTACGACATCGCCAGCCGCACCGGGGGCGAGGCATTCGTGGCGGGCGACCCCGCGGCGCTTCAGGCGGTGTTCGAGAAAATCGACGCCATGCAACCGGCGAAGTTCAAGCCGGAGACTCCGATCCCGGCGGACAACTTCCGGCCATTCGCGCTGGCCGGTCTCTCGATACTCGCCCTGCAACTACTCTCCCTGTTTGGGATCCGGTTCACGCCGTGGTGATTTTTGGAAAACAGTTCAGGCGGGCTGACTCAGGCAAGGACGGCTGGGGACAGCCGTCCCTACCTGCGCTTGGCCAAGCGCTGAGTCCCGAAGGGGCGGCATGCGCTAGCCCGGGGCGTCAGCCCCGGGTTGCACAACTGAAAGGATCACAAGCCCTGAAAGGGCGGCACTATCCAATTCGTCGTTCCGACACAAAAGCGGTGCGAGGCATCTCACTTCATGACGCAGACGCGTTTTTCGTGGCTCCCCTCGCCCATCACAACGCATGAACCTACCCGACATCTCAACCGATGCTGCGAGTCTGGCCCTTTGGGTTGCGCTCGGCACGGCGGTCTTCGCGGTGATGGCGGAGTGGTGGCACTCGCGGCGCATCCGCCGGGTTGGCCGACTGGCCTTTGGGCCGCTTGGCCAAGCGCGAGTCTGGACCCGCTGCGTACCCTCCGCACGGGTGCTCGCACTCACCGCGATGGCGTGGGGGTTGGTGACGCTATTTTTCATCCGGCCACGCACGGCCAACTATGACCAGATTCCCGAGGGGGGCTACCGGCACCTGATCATTGCCTGGGACGTCTCGCCCAGTATGCAGCTCGATGACGGCGGGTTCGACATGAGCAAACAGAAAAAACGCACACGCGCCCAACGCGGGGCCAAGGTGTTGCTCTCGCTTTTCGAGCGCATCGCGTTGGATCAGGTGCGCATCAGCATTGTCGCGTTTTTCACCGGGGCCAAGCCGGTGGTGGTCGATACGCACGACTTGAACGTGGTGAAAAACATTCTCGACGACCTGCCGCTCGACCGCGCGTTTGACCCCGGCAAGACGAGTGTTATCTCCGGCATCGATGAATCGGTGAAACTGGCCAAGGGCTGGGAGCCGGACAGCACCACGCTGCTGGTCGTCAGCGACGGCGATACGGTGCCGGACACCGGCCTGCCCGACCTCCCGCCGTCGATTAACAAGGTACTCGTCGCCGGCGTGGGCGATCCGCGGCGCGGCGTTTTCATCGATGGCCATATGTCCCGGCAGAATTCCCGTGTGCTGCGGCAGTTGGCCCGGCGACTGGGCGGCGAGTATGTCGATGTCAACGATGTGCAAATCCCCACCTCCCAACTCGCCGAACTGGCCGGTGTGCGCAATCTCGTTGACCCCGGAGAAAAGGGTCGCCGGGAGATTGCCCTGGCCTGTGTGGTCACAGGCGCGGGGCTGTTGGCATTGTTGCCCGCCGGTCTTGCGTTTTTTGGGAGTCCATGGCAGAGTGGACGAAGTCGTCGATCAAATTTGACCGCATAAATAAAGGCTGAACATGAAAAAAAACCTCATCATCCTACTTTGGGCACTCGCGCCGGTGGCGTTGCTTGCGTACCACTACGGCCCCGGCCAGGCCGGTCTGGCCCGGGAAGAGGCCAAGGCCAGCATTCAGGCCGCACTGGATTTCGAGAAAAAGGAACAGTGGCAACAGGCCATCGACGCCTACAACGAGGCCCTCGCCACCCTGCCAGAGAACGAGACCGCCAAGCGGATGCAACTGCAGCTTGCCCGGGCCAACGCGCGCATCTACGTCGGCGAACTGCCCGAGGCCATGTTCGCGATGGAGCATCTGCTCGACGAAGCCACCAAGGGCGACGACAAGGCGATTGAAAACAAGGTTCGCGCCTCACTCGCCAGCGCCCAGTATTACACCGGCTGGCTGATGCGATTGGAACTGGCCGAGAAGGAGGAGTGGATGGAGCCGGTTGAAAAGGCCCGCCAAAACTTCCGCCTCCTTGCCGAGCAATCCGCCGAGACCGATGCCAAGGCATCCGAGGAACACCAGAAAAATCTGGAGGCCGTCGTACGCCTTGCCCGGATGGATCTCTCCGAGTTGCAGGCGCTGCCGCTCCCGAAAAAATGTCAGGGCTGCAAAAACGTTTGCTCCAAGTGCCGCGGCCAGAAAAAAAGCAACAAGCCCAAGCAGGGCAAAAAGAAGGAGGACGCCCGCGGTGCGAGCGTCGGCCAGCGCCCCGACGGCACCGGCTCCTGATCGTCCGCGATGATTTCAATTTAAACAAAAAGAAGCCGACACATGTCGGCTCTTTTTTACTCAACAGACATGTTTGCCATGAACCTCCGCAATCTTTGTTCTCTGTCCGTTTTGTTTTCGCTGTGCAGCCCCGCGCTTGGCCAAGCGCCCCCGGCCAAGCCGGCTCCCGCAATCGTAATCACTCCTGCTGTGAGAACGGTGCCAGCGAAGCCGTTGCCGGACACCCCACCCAGACCAATTTCCAGACCAGCTGCTCCGGTGACTCCAAATCCAGACGCTCCCGCTCAGCGCAAACCGGCCGAGGCACCCAAGGAAAGGGAAAAGTCACCGCGCGACCTTTTGCATGAGGCGTTGAAAGCAGTGAAATTCGACCGGACACCTGACGGCATCCTCAATGCAATCGATGCGCTCTCCCAAAAAACCAAACCGACCAAGGATAAAAACAAGGGGATGGCGGAACGGTTCCGCCTACTTGCCAATGCCGGGCGCTGGAGTGAGCTGGGCCGCTACATTAAATCCCTGCCCCACACGCAGACAGCCGAGACTGCCTACCGGCACCTGATTCAGGGAATTACCCGGATACCCACCACGCGCACCTCATCCGCCAAGCCGACCAACGTCATCCCGCCTCCGCCCGGCTCGCCAGTGCCCCCACGCAGCACGACCAAAAACAAGCCGCGCCCGATGCTAACGCAGGAGGATGCGGTCGAGGTGTTGAAAATCATCCCGATGAAACCAAGCAACAGCGACCTCGTTTTTCTCACTGGTCTGTTGCGGTCCGTTGGGAAGACGAACCTGAAAAAAATCGCCGAACAACTGGAAACCGGCCTGGGGCCATTCGGTGGCAAGGAAGCGGCAGGCAGGAAACACGCGGCGCAATTGCTCGAGCCGCTTGGCATCGGTGCGGCGGCAGCGCATGTGTTGCCATTTGTGGACGACGAGCACGGGGACTGGTCACTGAAGACGAAGGCCAAGCTGCTGGAGCAAATCTGGCGCAGCTCCCCGAGTTTGAAAAACCAAAGAGCCGCCTGGGAGGCCAACGAAAAACTGATCGCTGAGGCGGAAAATAAGGAGACCCGGATCGAGGCTGTGAAACGCGGGTTCACGCTGGCGGAAAAACTGCCCAAGGCCAGCGCCGACGAGTGGATGGAAAAACAGTTCAGCAAGGGCGGCCACGGACTGAAGTTGATTCAACTCGTGCAGTCCGACATCCAGCGCAATGTGCGGGGAACCAACATCACCCTTCGCAATGAGAATCTTAAAAACCTGAAACAGATTGTCGATGCGCTCATAACCCGGGCCGGCGACAAACTTGGCCCGTGGCGCCTGCCGTTGGCGATCGCCGGCGAGGCATGGCTGGTCGAGGCCGAAAACACGGTTCAATATCACCGGGCAACCACCTCGACCCGGAGCAACATCTACGCGCCCTACGATCCGTTCCTGGAGCAGCAACGGATGCTCGCCCAGCAGAACTCCAGCCGCAACCGCCCGCTCACCCCGGCGGTCGTGCTGGAAAACGCACCAGACGAGGCATGGCTCGCGGTGCTGCCTGAAAGCCGACGCGCACGGGCACAGGCTGCCGTAGCCGGCACGCTGCTAAAGGACAAAAAAATCCTCGAGGCCCTCGACGAAATTGAGCGCTTGGCCAAGCTCGACCCCGCACAAGCCGGGACACTGTCCAACACCCTTCTCTCCGGCTGGGCCGCGGCAAGCAATCCCAACGGCCGTGCCAAGCCGAGATTGCCCACCATGAGCATGCCCGTTTATTACCCCTCACGGCCAAGCGGCACCCCGCTCACTCGAGCCCGACAAAAGCGAAACCTCCGGGAGCTTGGCCAGATACTCGAGCGCTTGGCCAAGCTGCCGATCGCCCCGCCCAAGGCCGAATCCATCGTGGCGGCATTTGAGGGGGCACACAGTTTCGCGGAAGTTTACAAACTGGAAGACATCCGAACCGTGCTAGGCGACCTCGGCAAGCTGCCGGTGGAGTCGCTGGCCCGGCTTTCGAACTCCATGCGCCAGCGATTGGCCACCTCCTGGCGTGCGCCGCAGATCCAGCAACAGGCGGACACCAAGCGCAAGGAACCGCAGATCAAGGCCGAGGTGATCGCCGGGTACGAAACCCAGCTGGCGCTTCTCGACGAGGGCCTCAAGGCACACCCGGATGTCTGGCAACTCAAGCTCCAGCAGGCCGCCGCCAACTTCGACCTCGCCGAGTACCAGTACGGCAACAAGGCGGA
>CAJXAU010000181.1 GCA_913050205.1 uncultured Verrucomicrobiota bacterium | reverse complement strand
GCGGGAGATTGCTTGCCCGCCATCGGCCCCCAAAAGGTGGGGAAGGGAAACTCACCGAGATCTGACTTGAGTCCCTTCCGCATATCGAATGGCCAGCAATAGATGTCAAAGTGCTTACTGCCATCAGCCGGGTACGATGGGCGTGGTGTGGCGGACCACTCCACATCGGCGTACATGTTGTACCACCAGAACATTTTGGCGCAGGTGAATGAATTGTCGGCCTGCTTGAGGTCGTGCCAGATTTTCGGTGATTGTACGGTTTGGTTGGGTTGTTTCCAGAAGTTCACTTCTGCCAACTCATGGTTGTACCAGCCATTGGCAACAATACCGTGCTCGGTGGGAGTTTTTCCGGTGAGATAGTTGGATTGTGCGGTGCACGTGACGGCTGGAAACGCGGGATCGATGGCCGCCGCTTGGCCAAGCGAGAGAAATTTTGAAATGGCCGGTGTGTGCTCGCCTATATGACGCCGACTGAGCCCGACGATGTTGAGTACAGCGGTGCGGTTCACAGGGGGCGGTGTTAAGCCGAGGCGGGAATGATTTTTTGTTCCCGCCCTGTTTGGCGATCTCGAAGCTCGTAGATGGACTCGATGACCAGTGGCAGATTCATCTCGTGCACCTCGAATCCTTGGCCAAGCGCGTTGAGGAGGGTGATGGTGAGCTTGCCGCCAAGGTGCTCGCGGAATTCCTCCAGCCCATTGATAATTTGCAACTTGCCGGATTCGTCCTCGTGAAGGAGTTCGTTGGCGAACAGTTCAAAACCAAGCTTCTCAAGCAGGCTTAGGATTCGATCTGTGTTGGCCTCGTTCATGTAGCCCATGCGCCGGCCGTAGATGACATCGAGGGCGATACCGACTGCCACGGCCTCTCCGTGGCGGATGCGGTATTCGGAAAGTTGCTCCAGTTTGTGTGCAGCCCAATGGCCGAAATCGAGAGGACGTGCGGAGCCAAATTCGAACGGATCGCCGGAAGTGGCGATGTGGTTTACATGAAGCTCAGCGCATCGGTATATCAACCGCTCCATGGCTTCCGCCTCGAAATCTGCCAAGGCGGTTGCTCTTTGTTCTATCCACTCGAAAAACGCCAGATCGCGGATCAATGCCACCTTGACTGCCTCGACGTATCCGTTTCGTTTGTCCCGTTCACTCAGCGACGTGAGGAACTCCGAATCGTTGATGACCGCAAACGGGGGGGTAAACGCACCGATGAAATTCTTTTTGCCAAAAGCGTTGATTCCGTTTTTGACGCCGACACCGGAGTCGGCCTGGCTGAGCGTGGTGGTCGGGATGCGAACGTGCCGGACACCACGGTGTGCGGTTGAAGAGGCGAGGCCGACCATGTCGAGCAGTGCCCCACCGCCGATCGCCACCACGTAGCTGTGCCGGTCAATGTGGTGCATCTCTATTTTCGACTGAATCTCGGAGACGTGAAAATACGAGTTCTTCGTGCGCTCACCTCCCTCAAACTGCATGGGGTCGCAGACGAGTTGAAGTCGATTCCTGTGAAGTGAGAAGTACTCCTTGATCTGATCGATCAACTGGGGTTGGGCACGGCAGAGGGCTTCGTCCATGACTACAAGCACCTTTTGGACACTGTCCAATTGGCCGTCCACCAGGGTGTCGCAAAACAGCTCATTTCCCGGCGCAAACAACCCCTTTGTGAAAAGGATTTGATGCCGGTAGCTGACCTCGATCTGTCTTTCGATCACACTCATTGTCCGCCCGGAAAATGCGGTTTTCGAAGGGATATTGCCAGTTTTTTCGTGTGCCCGCCTGTGAAGGGGGCAAATGGGTTTTCCCGCGCTTGGCCAAGTGCTACAAAAGCGCCGCAATGATTCGGATTTTTTTGATCGTTTCTATTTTCCTATCGCTGACTCCGCTTGGCCAAGCGGAGGATCACGTTTCAGAGTTTCGAAAAAAATGTGACGCGTTGGTCGCCTCGAAGGATTCTGCGATGGCTGATGAACGCCTGTGGCAGTTGTTCGATGCACACTGGGAATACCAAATGAAGGCCTCGCCGGAGTCCGCCACTTGGCGAGGGTATCCCGGTCAGAATGGCCGTTGGAGCGATCTATCCCTAAACGCGATCAATGAGGGTAAGACCACGGATCGCCTGACACTCAAGGCGATACTCTCGATAGACCGTGCCAAACTCACGATGGCGAACCAACTCAACTACGATTTGTTTCGTCGCAATGCGGAGATGGCGGTGGAAAAACAAAAGTTTCCTGGCGAGTATTTGGTACTAAATCAAATGGACGGGCTGCCTCGTGATGTGCCGTCGATGATCGCGATGATGCCGGCGGAAAACGTTGCCGGATACGAGGATATTTTGTCGCGTCTCAGGGGAGTGCCGAAATTGGTCGATCAGACGATCGATCTTCTTCAGGAAGGTTTGGCTCGAGGTATCGTCCCCCCAAGGGTGCCGCTTCGGACTGTGGCAGATCAGGTAGCTGGCCAAATCCATGAGGGGGCTATGACGTCTCCAATGCTTTCGCATTTTAATTCGATTCCCGAGACGATTTCGGATGGAGAGAAGACCCGTCTCACCGAGGCGGCCAAGACGGTTTACAATGGTGAGGTGAAACCCGCGATGAAACGTCTGCATGTGTTTTTGCGTGACGAGTACGTACCCAAGTGCCGGGGAACGGTGGGGCGGAGTGCATTGCCCAACGGGTTGGAGTGGTACGACTACATGATTAAGCACTACACGACGACTTCTCTCAGCCCGGACGCAATTCACAAAATCGGACTGAGCGAGGTGAAGCGTATCCGGAGTGAGATGGAGGCGATCAAATCCAAAGTCGGCTTTGAGGGTGACCTGCACAAATTCTTCGAGTTCCTTCGCACTGATCCCCGTTTTTATTACGGGACAGCTGAAGAGCTACTGGCTGGTTACCGGGACATATGTAAAAAGGCCGATCCGGAATTAATGAAGCTGTTTCGTAAACTCCCCAGACAACCTTACGGCGTGGTGCCTATTCCTGCGTACATCGAGAAATCGGTGACCACCGCCTATTACCAGCCGGGTTCGAATGAAGCCGGTCGCGCGGGGTTTTTCTTTGCAAACACCTACGACCTAAAATCACGTCCGAAGTGGGAGATGGAAGCACTTGCATTGCATGAGGCGGTGCCGGGGCATCACCTGCAACTCGCCATCGCGGACGAGATCGTGGGATTGCCGGAATTCCGTAAATATGGCCGGTATACCGGTTACGTCGAAGGCTGGGGGCTTTACTCCGAGAGTCTCGGCGAGGAGATGGGGTTCTATACCGACCCGTACTCCAAGTTTGGTCAGTTGACCTATGAAATGTGGCGGGCCATTCGATTGGTGGTTGACACTGGCATCCATGCCAAGGGTTGGTCGCGAGATCGGGCGATTGAATTCTTCAAGGCCAACGCTGGGAAAACAGAGCACGATATAGTTGTGGAGATAGACCGATACATCGTCTGGCCGGGCCAGGCGCTTGCCTACAAACTGGGCGAACTCAAGATTAAGGAAATGCGGGCCAAGGCGAGCCAAACGTTGGGGGCGAGGTTCGATATTCGAGGGTTTCATGACGAGATACTTTGGAATGGCGCACTACCGTTGAGCATTCTGGAGAAGCGGATCAACGACTGGATCAGCGCTCAGGGCAACTAGCCAAGCGCTTGGCCAAGCGAAGGGAAGATGAAGATCGAAGAGAAAACGCTCGAGCCTCTGTTGATCGCGGGAATTCGTACACGAGGCAAATACAGTGAATGCGACAAGTTGTTTTCAACTCTTGGCCGAAGAGTGGGGCGGCACATCTCCGGTCCGGGAATGAACCTGTACTACGATGAGGAGTACAGGGAGGAGGATGCGGATTTTGAATCCTGTTTTCCCATCAGGAAACCGATCGACGTTGAGGGTGTTGATATCCGGGAACTTCCGGGCGGACGCTGTCTGAGTTACCTGCACCATGGCCCATATGAAACCTTGTGTGAGAGCTACGAAAAAATCTTCGATCACTCTCAGTCGATTGGTATGCAGATTAAATATCCGATTCGAGAAATTTACATCAAGGGGCCGGGCATGATTTTTCGGGGCAACCCGAAAAAATACATCACCGAGATCCAGTTTTTGTTTAAAGACTAGTCGGTGGCGGGGCGACTGCGGCCGTTCTTTTTGAACTCCTCGAGTTTCGCCTTCAATTTTGCAACAACCTCCGGATGCTCATTGTAGAGATTCCTGGTTTCACCGGGGTCATCAGCGAGATTGTATAACTGGCCGGGAGCATCAGGCGCGTTGTCCGGCAGGGCGAATTGTTTCAATCCCCACTCGCCTCCGCGCTCGTAATTGTTGCCGCCGGACCCCTTGTGGTCGAGGTACTTCCAGTCTCCATCTCGGATCGCGAGATCCAGCTTGATGGTTTGGTGAAGTGTGTATTTGCGGATTGGACCCTTCGCTTGGCCAAGCAGGGCGGGGAGAATGTCAAAACTGTCCTCTGCGGCGTCGTCCGGCAGCTTGGCCCCGGAGAGGGTGGCGCAGGTGGCCATGATATCGGTAAGACAAATCGTCTGATCCGAGGTGGAGCCTGCCTTGATTGTCTTTGGCCAACGCGCGATGAATGGAACACGATGCCCGCCTTCCCATTGGTCACGTTTGACACCGCGCCATGGCCGGGCGCCATCATGTTTGTAGGTTTTCCGCATGTCGTTGACTGTGGGAACTTCGGGGCCGTTGTCACTGCTGAAGATTATCAGCGTATTTTCTCCGAAACCGAGATCGTCGATCTTCTTGACCAAAG
>CAJXAU010000180.1 GCA_913050205.1 uncultured Verrucomicrobiota bacterium | reverse complement strand
GAGCAGTCGATGGCGCTGGTCGATGTCGGCTGCCAGATCGTCCGCATCACTGCGCAGACCAAGCGCTACGCCGCCAACCTCGAACACATCGTTGCCGGCATTCGCGACCGCGGCTCCAACGTGCCGGTGGTGGCAGACATTCACTTCAAGCCGGACGCTGCGATGGAGGCGGTGAAGTGGTGCGAGATGGTGCGCGTCAATCCCGGCAACTATGCCGACTCAAAGAAGTTCGATGTCCGTGAGTACACCGACGAGGAGTACGCCGCCGAACTGGCCCGCATCGAGGAGGAGTTCGCTCCTTTGGTCGAGGAGTGCAAAACGCGCAATCGGGCGCTTCGCATCGGCACCAATCACGGTTCGCTGAGCGACCGCATCATGAACCGTTACGGCGACACGCCTCTTGGCATGGTGGAGAGCGCACTGGAGTTTGCCCGCATCGCACGTGACCGTGACTTTCACAATTTCAAGTTCTCGATGAAATCGAGCAACCCGAAGGTGATGATCGAGTGCTACCGGCTGCTGGCCGCGCGCTTGGCCAAGCTCGGGCCGGATTGGAACTACCCGCTGCACCTTGGCGTGACTGAGGCAGGCGACGGGGAAGACGGCCGCATCAAGAGCGCCATCGGCATCGGCTCGCTGCTGTGCGACGGGCTGGGCGACACGATTCGCGTTTCGCTCACCGAGGATTCACCGAACGAAATCGCGGTCTGTAACGACCTGATTGCACAAATCCCCGAGTTAACCGATCCAAGCGCCGAGGTGCCAAATGTTGCCCTGTCGTACGATCCGTTCGATTTCGAACGGCGCGACACACCAGAGATCGAATTGGCTGACGGGGTCGCCTGTGGTGGCGAGCAAACCATTCGTGTGGCCGTTACTCAGGCCGCATGGGACAAACTTGCCCCACGCATCCGTCCGGGTGACGACGTCAAGCCGGAGGCAATTTATGAGGAGCTGAACCTGCTGGAAGTCGATCCGCGTGAACCGATCACCGTCAATTGTGAGACGCAACTGGTCACCGTACGGGACGACATTGACCTGCCGGTAATCCCCGCCTTTCGCCTGCTCGCCGGCCAGCTTAAGGCCGCCGGTGCGAGCAACCCCATTTTGTTGAAGGATTGCCTGACGTTCGGGGCCACGCCGTTGGAGCCGAACGCGGCCCAGTTGCGAGCTGCGGTGGCGATCGGTTCGCTGCTGTGCGACGGCATCGGCGATGCGATCCTTGTTCGTGGCGAGAGCGGGGCCGGGCAGTCACTGCGCTTGGCTTACAACATTTTGCAGGCAGCCGGCTGCCGCTCGTTCAAAACTGACTACGTGGCCTGCCCTAGCTGCGGCCGCACGCTGTTCGATCTGCAGGAAGTCACTGCCCGCATCAAGGCGCGCACCGAGCATCTCAAGGGCGTGAAGATTGCCATCATGGGTTGCATCGTGAACGGCCCGGGCGAGATGGCCGATGCCGATTTTGGCTACGTCGGCGGTGCACCGGGCAAAATCAATCTATACGTTGGCCGGACACCGGTGCGCTTCAACATCCCCGAGGTCGAGGCCGTCGAGAGCCTTGTCGACCTGATCCGTGAACACGGCAAGTGGGTCGAACCTGCGGCCGAGCCGGTCCCCGCCTGATGACCAACCACACCGCCAAGTTGACGCCCGAACAGGCGGAGGCGTTGCGCGGGATTTTGGCCAAGCGCGACTTCGAGTCGGCCGAGGTGCCACACTCGGTTTTCAGTTACAAACGCCCCGGCATTACCGTGACATGGTACAAGAGCGGCAAGCTGCTGATTCAGGGCAAGGGCACGAAGGAGTTCGTTGAGTTTACACTCGAGCCGGAGGTGCTTGGCCAAGCGGCGTTCATCGACGCGATCGATGCCCAACCGGAACAGCTTGAGCCGCGCATCGGAGTCGATGAAAGCGGCAAGGGCGATTTCTTCGGGCCGCTGGTGGTCGCCGGCGTTTACGTCAACGAGCCGGTCGCCCGCGCGCTGGACGGCTTGGGTGTGAAGGATTCCAAGGCGATCACGAGCGACAAAAAAATCGCCACCTTGGCCAAGGGCATTCGCGACACTCCCGGCTGCGTTTATTCGGTCGTGCCGATTGGCAATGCCTCGTACAACCGACTGCACCAGCAGATGCGTAACGTGAACAAAATCCTCGCCTGGGGGCACGCGCGTGTCATCGAAAACCTGCTTGGCCAACGTGACCGGATGACCCCCGCGCCGCTGCGGGCAGTCAGTGACCAATTCGCCCGCAGCAAGGCCACCATCCAAAGCGCGCTGATGGAAGAGGGCCGCCAGCTAAAACTGGTGCAAATGCACAAGGCCGAGTCGGATATCGCGGTGGCGGCGGCTTCAATCCTGGCGCGAGACCTGTTCGTGCAACGCCTGTCCGCGCTTGGCCGGGAGTTCGACCTCGAGCTGCCCAAGGGCGCATCGTCCAAGGTGGATGCCGCCGGTTCGGCGTTCCTCACGAAACACGGAATGGAGAAACTTGGCCAAGTGGCAAAGCTACATTTCCGCACCACCCAAAAAATCCAGTCCCGCTTGGCCTAGGCAACGCGCTTGGCCAAGCGACTTCGTTTTCTAAAGCGTGCGTTCGTAGACTCGCCAGCGTTTGGTGATGGGGGTGTTGAGATTATCGATCACGCGATGGATACGCGTGTTGGACTCGAGCATCCATGAAAATTCGATGTGCCTAAATCGGCCCTGTCGTATCGTGTTGAGGGTCTTGCAACTAAGCGCGGACTCGACACCCTTGTTTTGGAATGGCTTGAGAACGCCACCCACCACGCCCCGGATGGTATCGATGCGCCGCTTGGCCAGCATGAACCGGATCAGGCCAAGTGGCCCGAGATGGCCGCCGCAGGCTTTCACCGCGACGTTAATGTCGGGGATGGCGACAGATATGCCGGCCGGTTCTCCGTCGTACTCGGCGATCAGCGTGCACTCCGGCAAAAGGAACGGCTTGAGTTCGCTCACGAGCTTGACGAACTCGGTGCGACTGATCGGCACAGCACCCCAGTTTTCACTCCACGCCTCGGCGTACACCTTGACGAGAATGTCGATCTCCTCTTCAAGCCGGCTCATGTCCGCCTGCCGAACGGTAATGCGATTGTTGCGCGACGCGACGCGAGATAAGCGATTCACGAATTCAGGGTCGATCTCCTCGACCGGCATTCCGCGAGCGAGCAAGTCCTCGACCTTGGCCAAGCCGGCTGCCTCGACCAGTCGCCGGTAATACGGCGGGTTCCACGTCGTGAGGAGAGTTGGCGGGTCTTCGAAATTTTCGATCAACAGGCCGATCTCATCGTTAATGGTAAAGCTGGCCGGGCCGCGCATTCGGGTCAGGCCCTGATCGCGAAGCCATTGCTCGGCGGCGGTAAATAACGCCGAAGATACAGCCGTGTCATCAATACATTCGAAGAAGCCAAAAAACCCGACCCCATCGTCGTGCACATCAAGGTGGCGGTTGAACCGGATGGCGGCGATACGGCCCACCGGCTTGTTTTTGCCGTTGCGAGCGAGAAACAAACAGGCGTTCGAGTGCTGGAAAAAAACGCCCCGTTCGTGATCCAATCGCTTCATTTCCTCTTTCCATATTGGTGGCACCCACGGGGAATTGGTGGAATAAATCTGCAGCGGAAATCGTACAAACTCACGCAGTTGCGCGTTTGATTCGACTGTCTCGATGCGGATCACGGCCAAGCTCTTAGTTGAAAAGTTGGCGTGATGAAACTAAAACCACCGCGAAATGTTGGACCGAAACTTTTTCACAACCGGTGCTGTCATCGCTGTAATGACACTGACCACCTGGCCAAGCGTGGCCCTAAGCAAGGGGCAGGAGGAATTTCTGTCACGTGTACGGCAGTTGACTTTCGAGGGGCGGCGCAGCGGCGAAGGTTACTACAGTGCCGATGGCTCCAAGCTGATCTTCCAGAGTGAACGAGAGGAGGGGAATCCGTTTTACCAGATTTACACGATCGATCTTGAGACCGGCGACTCCGCACGTGTCTCTCCCGGGCACGGCAAAACCACCTGCGCGTTTTTTCAACCGGGTGGCCAGCGGGTACTCTTTGGCTCGACGCATCATGACCCGCAGGCCAAGGCCAAACAGAAGGCTGAGTTGGACTTCCGCGCCTCCGGCAAGCAGCGCCGTTACTCTTGGGACTACGATGAGACGATGGACATCTTCGCCGCCAACCCGGACGGCAGCGACTTGCGCCAACTCACGACCGCCCGAGGCTACGACGCCGAGGCCGGGTACTCGCCGGACGGCAATAAAATTGTTTTCTGTTCCACGCGAAGCGCCTACGCGGAAAACCTGACCGCGGAGGAGAAAAAACTGCGCGAGATCGATCTGTCGTACTTCGGCGAAATTTACATCATGAACGCCGACGGCTCGGGGCAGAAGCGCCTGACGCAATCCCCCGGCTACGATGGCGGCCCGTTTTTTTCTCCGGATGGTCAGCGCATCGTCTGGCGCCGGTTCAACAAGGCCGGGGCGGTGGCGGAGATTCACACGATGAAACTCGACGGCTCGGACGTGCGCCAAGTCACCCGCTTCGACTCGATGTCGTGGGCGCCCTACTTTCATCCCTCGGGTGAGTACATCATCTTCGCGAGCAACAAACTTGGCTTTGCCAACTTCGAGTTGTACCTCGTTGATGCGCTTGGCCAACGCGAGCCGGTGCGGGTGACGGAGCGGGAAGGGTTTGACGGGCTGCCAGTCTTTTCGCCCAACGGCGAGCAGCTTTGCTGGACGTCAAACGCCACGGA
>CAJXAU010000179.1 GCA_913050205.1 uncultured Verrucomicrobiota bacterium | reverse complement strand
GAATTGCAAAAGGCCGGGGGCGCTTGGCCCCCGAACCCAAATGCATGTTACTTGATTTCGACGGCTCCGCCGGCTTCCTCAAGTTTGGCCTTGGCGGCTTCGGCCTCGTCCTTGGACACGCCTTCCAATACCGCCGCGGGAGCGCCTTCGACCAGTCCCTTGGCTTCCGCCAAGCCCAGACCGGCTTTGACTTCACGCACAGCCTTGATGACCTGAATCTTTTTGCCGCCGTCACCCGTGAGGACAACGTCGAATTCGGTCTTCTCTTCAGCCGGCGCGGCATCGCCTCCACCACCACCGCCTGCGGCCGCAACCGCAACCGGGGCAGCAGCGCTGACGCCCCATTTCTCTTCCAGTGCCTTGACCAGATCAGCAGCCTCTAGGACTGTCAACCCGCTCAACTCTTCTACGATTTTGTCTATGTCTGCCATGGTATCAACTTAGTTTCGTCGCCCCCGGAGCCCCGGGGATTTCAGTGCGCAGACCGCGCCCCGACGAGTTACTCTTGTTGGTTTTCCTCCCGACACTCGCCGGGACGAAAAATTCAATATAAGTCGCCAACTTACTCGGCGAATTTGGCCCGCACGATACGAGCCAGACTCGAGCCCGGCTCGGCCACCGTTCGAACCAGTTTGCCGGCCGGCGCCTGGATGGTACCCAGAATCTTGGCCCGCAACTCGTCCAGGGACGGCAGGTCGGCCAAGGTCTTGATCTGATCGGCATCCAGCCGCTCGTTGTCCAAAAACCCGAAATGCCATTCCGGCTTTTCGAATTCCGCCTTAAAATTCTTCAGCACCTTTGCCGCACCGGTCACTTCCCCCTCGCCGGTGACTGCGGCCAATTGGCCGGCCAGCGCTTGGCCAAGGTCTTCCACCCCGGTTTCCTGTGCCGCAATCTTGAAAATGGAATTCTTGACGACGTGCATCTCGGAGTTGCACTCGGCCAAGCGGTTACGCAGTTCCTCAAATTCGTCCACCTTCAATCCCTCGTAGTTGACCACGATGAAGTAGGGGCTGTCCTTGAGTCGCTCGACGTATTCCTGAGTAATAAGTTTTTTATCTTCGCGCATGGTTTCGCTTTCCTTTCCGTGTTAGGCCGCCTTCAGAACGCCCCGCAAATCCAGCGGAATACCCGGGCTCATGGTTGATGAGAGCACGCAGTTCTCGATGTATCGCCCCTTGGCCGCCGACGGCTTGGCCTTGATGATCTCGTCGATGATCGTGTTGGCGTTCTCCGCGATTTGTTCGGTGGAAAAGGATAGTTTGCCGGCGAGCACCTGAATATTGGCACCCTTATCGAGCTTGTACTCAACCCGGCCGGCCTTGACTTCCTGCACCGCCTTGGCCGTGTCGTCGGTCACCGTGCCGGTCTTGGGGTTGGGCATCAGGCCTCGCGGACCAAGCACACGGCCCAGTTTACGAACCTCGGCCATGGCCTCCGGTGTGGCGACCGCCACGTCAAATCCGGTCCAACCGCTGGTGACTTTCTCGATATACTCCTCAAATCCCACGAACTCAGCACCGGCATCCTTGGCCGCTGAGGCCGCCTCGCCCTCCTTGGCAAAGACCAGCACCTTGATCTCTTTGCCACTGCCGTTGGGCAGGCGGACGGTGCCTCGGATCATCTGGTCAGTCTTGCGCGGGTCAATAGTCATCTTGAAGGCGATCTCGACGGACTCGTCAAACTTGGCCTTGGGGAACTTCCCGAGCAACTCCGCGGCTTCTGCCACGGTATAGCTCTTTCCGGGCTCGACCATTTCGAGCGCGGCATTGAATCGTTTGCTTGTTTTCTTTGGCATTTTTTTAGGCGCGGTACTGTCGGGCCTCGCAGCCCTCCCGCTGTTGGTCTCAATTAATCCACAACCTCAAGCCCCATCGAACGGGCGGTGCCGGCAATCATGCGGGCCGCCATCTCAGGGTCTCGGGCGTTCAAATCTGCTTTCTTAGTTTCGACAATCTCGAGCAACTGTTTCTTGGTCACCTTACCGACTTTTTTCTTGTTCGGCTCACCGGAACCGGCAGCGATCTTTGCCGCCTTCTTGAGTAGAACCGCCGCGGGCGGAGACTTGGTGACAAAGGTGAACGATTTATCCTGATAAACCGTGATTACCACCGGGATCACCAACCCGGCCTGATCCTTGGTTGCTGCATTGTACTGCTTGCAGAACTCCATGATGTTCACACCATGTTGACCCAACGCAGGGCCTACCGGTGGTGCCGGGTTCGCTTGGCCTGCCGGGATCTGCAGCTTGATGTATCCTGAAACTTTCTTCGCCATTCTTGTTATTTTTAAAATTCTCTATTTGCCCTTGGCCAAGCGCTTGGCCAAGCGACCGGGTCAGCCCTTGTCGACCTCCCAGTACTCGACATCCACCGGGGTGTTCCGGCCAAAGATGTTGACCGTCACCTTGAGTCGACCCTTTTCCGGGTCGATCTCCTCGACGATGCCGTTGTTCCCTTCAAACGCGCCGTGATTGATTTTCACGGTCTCGCCCACTTCAAATTCCACCTTCGGACGCTCCAAATCCTCGGAGTCGGCAATACGCCTCTTAATGTCCGCGATCTCATCATCCGGTGTGGGTTCCGGCTGGTCACCGCCCACGAACCCGATGGCCCCGGGGGTGTCCTTGATGAAGTTCATCGGCTCCGGGATAACCTTGTGATCGTCGTCCCGCAGGTTTACGTGGATAAACACGTACCCGGGGAACAGTTTCTTCATCGAAACTTTTTTCTCTCCCCCGCGGACATCCACCACCTTTTCCTTGGCCACAAACACCTCTTCGATGTATGAGCCCATCTCCTCCACATCGATCCGCTTGTTGATGCTGTCTAGCACCTTCTGCTCCTGACCGGAGAGGGTATGAATGATGTACCAAGCGTGTGCCATGCTAATCTCGAATTAACGGGCTATGCCGACTTACCGAGCATGCCCAAAAGGAACCGCTGAATAAAATAATCACCCAGCATAAGATCCGCCAAAAAAGTAAACGCACCAAGGAGGAACACAGCCACCAGAACCATCCATGTCGAGCCCTTCAACTCGTCGCGGGTCGGCCAGGAGCACTTTGAAAGTTCCTCGCGTGTCTGGAGGAAGAAAATTCGGATGCGATCCAGCCACCCTCTTTTCTTCGCCACAAAAAGGATGACCAAAAGTACGGCGCCCCAAATAATCCATGATACCGGAAGCGGGCTTCCCACACTGGACCCGCCTTCTGCTGCGGTATCCGGCGCGCTCGCGGGCACCTCTGTCGTTGCGGTCGGCGCTGCCGGTGCCGCGTTGTTGTTTGTCTCATTCATGCTCGAACTTTCTCTTGTCAGTTCTCCCGGTGTTTGGCGGAGGGGGAGGGATTCGAACCCCCGGAAGCTTGCGCTTCAACGGTTTTCAAGACCGCCGCATTCGACCACTCTGCCACCCCTCCGGTATGGGGTTAAAAACAATTGGCAGGACGGGAGGGATTCGAACCCCCAACAGACGGTTTTGGAGACCGTTGCTCTACCAATTGAACTACCGTCCTACTCAGGGATAAACCCACCCGCGGGGCGACCGCTCTCGCCGTCGCCCCGCGCAAAAGGTTTTACTCGACGACTTCGGTCACCTGACCGGAGCCGATCGTGCGGCCACCCTCGCGGATGGCGAAGGTCAAGCCTGCCTCCATGGCAACCGGCTTGCCCAACTCAACCGATACGGTCACGTTGTCACCCGGCATCACCATCTCGGTGCCTTCCGGCAGGGTCAACGAACCGGTCACGTCAGTCGTACGGAAGTAGAACTGCGGACGGTAGTTGGTGAAGAATGGCGTGTGACGGCCACCCTCCTCCTTGGTCAACACGTACACTTGCCCCTTAAACTTGGTGTGCGGCTGAATGGAACCCGGCTTGGCCAACACCTGGCCACGCTCGACTTCTTCCTTCTTAATACCGCGCAATAGCACGCCAACGTTCTCACCGGCACGTGCCTCGCTCAGCAACTTGCGGAACATCTCGAGGTCGGTGGCCGTGGTCGTCTGCACGTCGCGCAGGCCCACGATTTCCACTTCGTCCATCTTGTTGATGATACCGCGCTCGACACGACCGGTCACCACGGTGCCGCGGCCTTCAATGCTGAACACGTCCTCGATGCACATCAGGAACGGCTTGTCGACGTCACGTTCCGGCTCCGGAATTGCGGTGTCGCAGGCCTCCAGCAGTTCGCCGATGGCGTTGACCCACTTCTCTTCGCCGTCCAGTGCGCCCTGTGAAGCACAGCGAACAATTGGGGTGTCGGCCGGGAAATCATACTTAGTGAGGAGATCCTTGATTTCCTCCTCAACCAACTCGAGCATCTCCTCGTCATCCACGAGGTCGCACTTGTTGAGCGCCACAACGAGCGCCGGCACACCCACCTGACGAGCCAGGAGAACGTGCTCCTTGGTCTGCGGCATCGGACCCTGCGAGGAATCCACCACCAGAATTGCACCGTCCATCTGGGCGGCACCGGTGATCATGTTCTTCACATAGTCGGCGTGACCCGGACAGTCAACGTGCGCGTAGTGGCGCTTCTCGCTTGAATACTCCACGTGTGACGCAGCGATGGTCACCGTCTTGGATTCGTCGCGAACCGTACCGCCCTTGGTGATGTCAGCGTAGGAGATCGGCTCCGCCAATCCCTTCTTCGACTGCACATCCACAAGTGCCGCAGTAAGCGTGGACTTACCATGGTCAACGTGACCAATCGTACCAATGTTTACGTGAGGCTTATCACGTTGGAACTCTTCTTTTGCCATTCGATTTTCTTTTGTTGGTTGGTTCGTTA
>CAJXAU010000178.1 GCA_913050205.1 uncultured Verrucomicrobiota bacterium | reverse complement strand
TTGTATTCGTTGAGCTTACCGAGCCACGGCTCGATTCCGGTGTAACCGGCCTTGGCTGCGATATCGATCTCCTCGGTGATCGGCAGATTTTGTCCGCGGATCGTGCTCGTGTTCAGGCAGTACTTGAACGGATCGCTGCCATCCTTTTTTGTAGACTTGGCTTTGGTGCTGGCACAACCGGCCAACAATCCCACTGCGGCAACTCCGGAAGTTTTCATGAGATCACGGCGATTGATTGAATGAGTGTTGAGTTTTGTCATGTTGTTTTGTGGAAATTATTTTCGAACCAAGTGCGGTGCCTTGTCGTCACCGTTGGTTAGTCGGTTCAGCGTGTAGCAAATCAACGGGTTGACCACGGCACTGCCGTCCTCGGCCTCCACCCCTTTTAAATCGAGTTGGTAAACGAATCCGGGGTTCATCTTGTCGAGGTAAACCATCATCGTCTTTTCGTCGCCGAGGCGTTTCGAGCCGGCAACCTTTATCGATTCCTTGCCGTGTTGCGGCGATCCGTAGCCCTGCCGATACGAATAATAGTAACGCGTGAAATGAAACTGCTTGGGCACATGGGTGAACTTGGCCAAGCGCTTGGTAAATGTGATCTGAAATCCGCCGGGGATCAGTTTCATGGACTGAACATCCATCGGGGTTTTGCCGTTCCAGCGTATCCGCTGCACACCTTCTCCCCCCACCCAAGAGAGGTGAGTCTGTCCCACCCAGAGACTACCATCCTTGCCAAAAACGAAACGGTGACTACCGCGAGTCAACCCGGCATTGTCATAAAATGGCACGCACGCTCCCTGCAGTTCGCCCGCCACCTTGTCCAGCATGACACGGACAATTCGCGATCGGTTCATCTCCCCGACAAGCAACTGCCCGGCAAACGGCCCAAACTTGCCCCCGGTCGAGTCGGGC
This sequence comes from uncultured Verrucomicrobiota bacterium, assembly GCA_913050205.1. Classification (GTDB taxonomy): domain Bacteria; phylum Verrucomicrobiota; class Verrucomicrobiia; order Limisphaerales; family UBA1096; genus UBA1096. The sequence goes on along the minus strand of CAJXAU010000178.1, from coordinate 3,888 downwards.
AGCGGCTGGGTCGGGCTGTTCGCCATGAACCCCTGTGGAAACAAAACTGCAGCCCGGGTGCGCTGGCCATCAAATTCCTTTGGATTCACCTTCAACGGATTGAGCCCCTTTTTCCAGTCGTCGGACCATGTAAGGCTGGCTGGATGACCGTAAAACCGGCCTTGCTGCACATGAAATAATTTGCTCGTCCCAAGCCAGTCGCCCTGATTGTCCGTCACGAACAATCGATCCTGCAGGTCGAACCCCAAGCCATTTGGCGAACGAAACCCCGGTGCGAACGGGGTCATTTTCCCATCCGGTGAAACCTTCAACACCCACCCCCGGTACGGTGTCGCCGCATACATTCGGCCGGCCGGTCCCTTGTAATTCTTGGATTTGAACCCTTCACGATTCAGTCCGTAATGCCGGAACTCTCCACGCACCTCAGGACGAATACTTGCCCCGTTCGACGCGAGATTCAGCCCGACATAAAAATTCCCCTTCGAATCCTTCGCCGGACCAAAGGCAAACTCGTGGTAGTTTCCGGTCATTCCAAAACCGTCGCTAATCGTCTGGTACTGGTCCGCTTCGCCATCACCATCCGAATCAATAATCCGGGTCAGCTCCGGACGCTGCATGACCACCACTTCGCGGTCGTTGATCGCCCGGATTCCAAGCGGCTCCTGCAGCCCATCCGCAAATAATTTCCATTCCCGTGACTCGGGTTCATAGGTGTAAACCTCGCCCCTATGGAAACAGGCAACAAGACGCCCATCCGGCATGAAGTCCAGCCCGCCCACCTGCGTATCGAGCCCTTTGGGCGCGGCGATTTTCTCGATCGAATAATAGTCACTGATACCGGCTGCATGCGAAACCATCACCCACGCGAATCCGGCCGTGGTCAAAATATTTTTGGCTATCCCCGTCATCTTCATTTGATTAATCCGATGGAAACCGAAAACGCCGCGGCTTCCTTGCCAGTCAACGTCAGAATCCCGTTTTTGAGTTTGCCCGCACTGTGCTCGAACGCCACGCGGCTTGTCGGCCCTACAGGAAGCGATACCGGTTTTGTGTTGTCTGGAATGCGAAACGAACGGCGAATCCCGATCACCGAATGAAGCGGCGTGATCAATTCGAAAACGTCCACGTTGTTGACGCGGTAGTGAAACTCCGGCTGTCCATCGACTTTCCGGTATCCAAGAAATCTCAGTTCACTCTTTCCGCTACCGATTTGAATTGAACCGGGCAGTTCCGACTCCCAGTATTTCGTTCCGAGCACCTTGGCCAAGCCGTTGCCGTTGCCACGCCAAACCGGCCACGGATCGACAAACCCACCGTACCACGCATAGCGCAATCGGCACTGACCGGCATCCCAGCAATAATTCTGACCGTGCTTCAGGGCTACCGCGATGGCTGCCGGTGAGGCGTCCGGCATAAAAATTCGGTACATCAACGGACGTTTATTGCCCCAGGCGTGATACTGCTTCTGCTCCGTTTTTCCCTGTCGAGCTAGTTCCGGTACGTTTTTGTCCTTGGCCAATTCCGGCATCGACACGCCGACGTACATCGCCCCGTACATCAACAACCCGTGCCCGGGAAACGTGCAAACATACGGATACACCCCCGGCGTTTTCGGCGCGGCGAACTTCAACACGTGCGTGGAGTCCGGCTTCAGCACGGGAGTGGCGAACAGTACGGCGTCCGAATCCGGCACCCAATTTTTGGCGTCGCCCTCAGCCCCAAGCGCGAGGGCTGCGTTGGCAACGGCCGAGCGTTGGCCGGGCTTGGTCAGGACAAGATTGTGGGCCATGTCATCGGTGTTCACCAACTTGAGTTCGACTTGAGCACCCGGCTTGGCATCAAAGCGAACCACGTCATACTGCAATCCGGCGCGGGCGTTAATTGTCACCCGTTGCGGCTCCGCTTGGCCAAGCGTGGGTGTGCAAACCAAGCTCATCAGGCCAAGCGCCGCACAAAGTCGTTGAGCGAAAAAAATCTTCAAAACTGGAATACCAATCGGTGGCGACAAAAGATAGCCAAGCCCCGGCCGATGTCGATTCTGTTTCGTGCCCGTGTGAGAAGAATTAAACTTGGCCAAGCGGATTAAGGTTTCCGTCTGAGCCAAAGGCCATCGGGGCCGCTTGGCCAAGCGGCTCGAGCGCAGGAATTTCCGATGCCGCCTCCAACAACGCCCCAGAAATCTCGAACTGATCCAACGTAAGTGTGTCGCGAATTCGAACAACTCTGGCTTTGGCAGGGCTTGAATCCGGTAGCGAAGCCAGCATCGCCTGAATTGCCTCGGCGTCGGTCGCGAAGTCCATCGGCAGCTTGGCGCACTGCACTGAGCGTGCAGTGATCACATTCGTCCGCATTGCCTCGGCATCCACCTCGGCGATCAACCGGCTGGTCGTCGCCTCTGCCATGCCAATCCCGATCGCGTTGCCGTGTGTCTCCGGAGTCAGGCCTCGCACGAAAATCCGCCAAATGAACGGATTGTCCGGTGACTCCCCCGGTGTGAGATGGAAACCGTGCACGCCGCGGCCAATCACATTGGTATCCATGCCGGTGCCGCTGATGTTTTTTCCGATTCGATCAACAATCAGCAAGTCGATCTCATCGAACGGCAGCGTGGGCATCAGGTGCTTCGCCTCCACACACAACTCCGGCTCGCGCGCCGGAATCGCTTCCGCTGGAACAACCTCAAGCCGCGCTGTGTCATGCATCGCGTTTTCAATCAATGCCACGCCGCCGAGAACCGGTGCCTTGTCAAAAATCACTCTGGCCAAATCTTCCAACGACTCCTCGTAACCCAGCGTCAGCGCGCCCGCGTGATACGCCGAGGCGCCCGCGTGTTTCCCGAGACCAACCACCAGCATCTTGGTCAGGCCGCTGCCCATTACCCCATTGAAATCGGTGTGTGGCTTTACCCGGTTGATCACAACTACACCGTCCGCAGCGATCGCCTCGCGGCTCCATAGCACCTCCCGACCCGATGCCGACACACCCAAAGGCGCGACCTCCATTGATGGCCGGATCGGCACCGCCATCGATTCCTCCGTCACCCCGTACCCGGCCAGCAACTCCAGTTGGCCTTCCGCCGAGGCACCCCCGTGGCTGCCCATTGCGGGGATGATGAACGGATTCGTACCGGCTTTTTTCAACTCGGCGATGACCAACAAGACAATCTCGGACAGGTTGGAGATGCCCCGGCTCCCCACTCCCACAGCCACGCTCATGCCCGGTTTGAGCCGAGGTTTTATCGATTCCAAACCGCCCGACACGGCAGATCCCAAATCCACCGGTGGCGTGGATTCAAACCGCTGTTGCACCCCCAGCATGGATGGAAAATCGTAACTCATTAACTGCCGCCATCCAACGGAAGAGCTTGGCCAAGCGCTAGCTTTTTCTTGCCCCGTCCGCTTGGCCAAGCGAAGCTGCGCGCACTTCAGGATTGCCAAAAATGAAAATGAAAAATATCGATCGACGCCACTTTCTTGCCACCGCCGCCACCGCTGGAGCCGGCTTGGCCACCGCTGCCGCCCGTGACTGGAGCGGCAAAAAACCGACCCGCTACCCGGACCCGGACCTCATCTCGCTCGATCCGCGTTTTGACAAATACAAACTAGGCAACACGCCCCTCCAGCGCCTTTACACCAACCCCAACACGCTGTGGACCGAAGGCTGCGCGTGGAACGGCGTCGGCCGCTATCTCGTTTTCAGCGACATACCAAACGACCTGCAAATGCGTTGGATCGAGGACGACAACCGCGTGACCCTGTTCCGCAAACCCAGCGGCAACAGCAATGGCAACACGTTCGACTATCAGGGCCGACAAATTTCCTGCCAGCATGGACACCGCCGGGTGGTTCGATACGAATACGATGGAACGGAAACGATCCTCGCGTCGAG
>CAJXAU010000177.1 GCA_913050205.1 uncultured Verrucomicrobiota bacterium | reverse complement strand
CCAAGGCGGTATATTGCAGGAGCTGGGCGACTCCCTTAATTTTGGCTAGATGAGGCAAACTGGTATCAGGGCCGTTCTCGTAGGCGATCGGGAAATGATGACCGGGCCGCTTGGCTGCCTCCCGTAGATCGCGTAACAACCCGTCGAATTGGGCGAAGTAATGCCGGGTCAATTCTTCGTCACTCAAACCGGGGGGAGGGTTCTCGGCAAAAAACACATGTTCGCCCGTTTTGTTTCTCCGCGAAGACTTGGTTGACAGTCGCTGCGCAAACCCGCGCCAGTCTGGGAAAACCATGTGATTCGAGACTCGCCTTAATCCACTGACCACTGATCTGGGGCTGCGATCCAGCAGGGCGTCCAATTCCTCCTCAGCCTTGGGATTTTTGTAAACCGGTTTACCACCGAGTTCCTGCGTGAAAAGAAGCGCGTTGAACGGCTTGGCCATGAAGAAGTTGTCGTCATCGGCCGGGATCTCGCCGATGTAATCCTCCATGCTGTATTTCCAGCCATTCGCCTCGCCGGCCGCCTTGTGTTTGGCCCAAGCCCGGGCGCCCGTCCAGCCCCCAATGAGGTAGTAGCCCAGCACGCAAATCATGGCCAAGCCAACCAACCCAACCCCGCACCACGACAAGCGAACGGCAACCCGATGGAAAGTCCCCTTGCGTTCCTTCCAGCCAAACTGCGTCAGTGCCGCAATCAGGTTCACCGGAAAAGCATAGGCCAAGCCCGGGATGACAGCTCCCCATGCGAACGCCTCGTCCGTACGAAAACCGTACCAAGCTATTCCTCCCCCGATCAGGCCTACCGCGAAGGGGCCAGCATAAATCAACAACGTATGAGTCAGCAACTGACGACGACATCCCCGATTTTTCGGCCGGGAGACAAAGTAAATGGCAAGCCCCAGGTAACTCCCGCACAACCCCAACAACACCCCCCAATCCGCCTTACCGGTAATAAGGTCACAGATGTAACCACCTGCAGCGGCTCCCCCAATCGGCCCGACAAGAATCAGCAACAGATGCGAGACCGATCGAAGCCTCCCGCCGGGTTCCTTTGAGCGAATTGCAAACGCCAGGATGAACAGAAAAAAAAAGGCATACAAGAGACCCAGGAACCCGACTTCATCCAAGTCATCGACATTCTTTAAATCTCCAAAAAACATTATACCGACGAAAAAGAGCAGGACAAAATTGAAGTACACCAACGCCTTGAGCGAATTCGGGCAATCGATCACTGGGGGACTGTTGTTGGAATCCATAAAAGAGGAAGAGTGACATTATAGTTTTATTAAAGCAAGCCACTTTCTGGTTCGTTCTGACATTAAACACTGCCCGCCAAACGCATCCCGAGTCGTTCCTTGCAGCCCCCCAAACTATCTGTACCCCTGTTGTCTCTCCGCTAAAATCGATCATACCACTTAGTCACCCACGGCGCTCTTAACCGCCGATTTTTCAGGTGCCTCAGTGGTGCTCCATTATAACCCACCGTGCGAAACGGTTAAAAGATCAACTTCCCCCTTGACTTGGTGCTTGGCCAAGCGAGGCTCCCCACAGATGAAAACACTATCCCTCCCCCCGTATCCTCATGTCCGCTTGGCCAAGGGGTTCACGTTGATTGAGTTGTTGGTCGTCATCGCAATCATCGCGATATTGGCCGGGCTACTCCTGCCAGCCTTGGCCAAGGCCAAGGCCAAGGCCACCGGCGCGTATTGCCTGAGCAACTATAAGCAGCTTCAACTTTGCTGGACGATGTATGCCGGAGATCACGACGACCATATGCCGGCCAACTCCCAACTCCCCGGAGGCGGTAGCCGGGACGGCTGGACCAGCCGGGGCTCAACATGGTTGCACGGCAACGCATGGACGGATGTGGACGATACCAACATCCGCAACGGGGCACTCTTCCGTTACAACGATTCCCCCGGCATCTACAAGTGCCCCGCCGACAAATCGACCGTCCGAGACAAGGGCGATATCCCACGCGTGCGCAGTGTGTCGATGAACATGTACATGAATTTTCGGCCCGAACCATCGACCTCGATGTACGAGAACTGCTGGCACAAGATCGGGGACATCAACAACCCTTCCTCATCCGAAGCGTTCGTGTTTATCGATGAACACACCAAGAGCATTCAGCAGAGTGCCTTCGGCTCAAACGCCGGCAAGTGGACGCTCTTCGGCACGTCAAAGTGGACATGGATCAGCTTCCCGGCCACGCGCCACAACAACGGCACAGTGCTTTCCTTTGCCGACGGACACGCGGAGTCGTGGCGCTGGGTGGAACCGAATACGTCGAAGATTGCACAAAAGCGGGGCTGGATTGTTCTCCAGCAAGGTGCCGGCAGCAACGACCGGGACCTGCAACGGATGTTCCGCTCTGTCCCTCAAACCATTCCGGTTAAATAAAAAAAGCCCTCCGACTGGAGGGCTTCAAAAGATGTCCCGCCCGATCAGCTTTTGCCGATGCAATATAGGCGGCTATTTGTGCGGATAAACAAGTTGCCGTGTGCGACGGCAATGGTGGCGCGGGTCTGATCGTCACCCGGCTCGCCCATGTTGGTCTTATGCAGCACCTTGCCGCTTTTCGCATCAATGACGTGAACCGTCCCGGCATGGTTTTGCACGTAGAGCTTGCCGTCAGCCCCGGTTGGGGAACCGCGGAAAAGCGAACGGCTCTCGAGATCGGTGGCCCACTTGGCCTTGCCGCTCTTCGGATCCACGCAGGATAGAATCTTGTCGCGCCCCTCTCCGTACAGCACATAAAAGTTGCCCTGATAAAACAGCGGCGTGCTGACGTCGCTGGTTACCTGATCACGGCGACCTTCGCTGTGCCACGCGATGCTCGACTTGTCTTCGCTCACGTCGCCCTTGGCCCCAGCCTTGATGGCAAACACCGGCGCACCCTTCGGCCCACAGGCAAGCAACACGCCCTTGCCGGCAACCGGCGACGGCACGAGACGCCAGTGACCGATGCGCGACGGGTTCCACGTGCCCCAGCGCCACAGTTCCTTGCCGGTCTTGGGATCGTGACCGGTCAGGCAATCGCCACCGACGATCACGATTTCGTCACGTCCATTATGGCTGAACGGCATCGGTGTGCTGAATGCCTCGAGCGACTCGGAGCGAGCCTTGGCCGGGCGATAATGTTTCCAGAGCTGATTGCCGGTTTTCGGATCCAGCGCCAGCAGGTAGGAGCGATTGTCATCGCTGCCCCGGCCACTCACCTTGGTGTCGCGCTGCAACACCTGCATGTAAAGAACGCCGTCATGGATCAACGGGCTGGTGGAAAAAGTCCACAGGAAGGCAAACTCCCCGTGTTTCTTTTGGAGATTCAACTCCCACAGTTTGTCACCGTCCATGTTGAACGTGGCCAGTTCGCCGCCGCCGTAAAAGAAAGTCACGACCTGCCCATCAGTCACCGGCGAAGGTGAGGCGTAGTTGCTGCGGTTGTCTTGCCGGAACCCCCTTGCCACCTGATGCGACCACTTCAGCGCGCCGGTCTTGCGGTCGTAACAATTCGCACTCAACCGTTCCTTCTCCTGATTGGACGAGGAGACGAACACGTTGTCGCCCCAGATCACCGGCGTGGCGGCACTGGGGCCGTCCATCTTCACGCTCCAGAGGACATTCTCCGTCTTGCTGAACTTGGTCGGCAGGTTTTTCGCGTCGGTGGATCCGTCGTAGTTCGGCCCGCGCCAGTTCCCCCAGTCACCAGCCTGCGCCCCGGCCATTGAAAGGCCAAGCGCGGCTCCGAGTAACATCGTTTTGGTCATTTTCATGATCATTGAGTCTTTTTGAAAAGTGTAAGGACGGGCGGATGCTGCCATCCGCTTGGCCAAGTGGCCAGCCGAAATCAGCATAAAAACAGCCCGCTACGCCAGTCGGGACGTCGCAACGGATCGGCATATTCACCAACGGCCACGCCCCGGGCCAAGCGCTTGGCCAAGCGCTCAGTCGAGTTTCTCCTTCTCGAAATCGGCGGGATTCACCCAGCCGGCGCGAACCTTTTCGCCGCTCGTGTAGCGTTCGTAAAAATCGTCGGTCGACGCACCGGAGTACGGGTAATTGTCAAACACATCCCCCTTGCCGAACATCCTCGGGTCGCCCTGCTCGCGCAATTCTGCAAACAACTGATCCCTCAACGTTATTTTCAACCTCAATTGAGATTTGTACTCGGCCCGGTTTTTCACGCAGTCGGCATCCTGTGTCAGTTCGTACAATTCCTCCTTCGGTCGCTTGCCAAAATTGAGGTTCCAAAAATGATACATCCCGCTGCGGCGCTGGTTGAGTATTGTCGTCTTGGTCGGGCTGCCGTCGCAGTTGAGGTAGCCGGTGGTTGGGTGGCCGGACGGCCAGCGATCAGTCTTGAAGTTGTGCAGGTACAGCCAGTTATCCTTCACGATGCCGCGGATCGGGTAGCCCCAGTTGTTTGGCCGGCCAATGTCGTGCCGCTCCTTGCCGATCAAAACATGATCACGGCTGGCAATCACTCGACCCGATTTCGGTGAGCGAAAAATATCGAACAGGCTTCGGCCGGTGATCGGCTGCATGATCGGCGCGATCTGCTTCACCCCGGCCGCCTCGATAAATGTCGGCGCGAGGTCCGCAAAACTCACATAGTCCGTCACCACCCGGTCCCGGCCGTTGATGCCCTTCGGCCAGCGGATCGCCAGCGGGATGTGGTTCGACGACTCGTACGCCTGCCCCTTCACACGCGGGAAAGGCATGCCGTGATCCGACGTTGCCACGATCAGCGTATTGTCGAGTTGCCCAGCCGCTTCGAGTGTCGCGAGGATTTTGCCCAGATGGT
>CAJXAU010000176.1 GCA_913050205.1 uncultured Verrucomicrobiota bacterium | reverse complement strand
CTCATGCGCCACGCTCCTGCATGCTGCAATACTCGAGCGAAGTGCGGGCAGTTTTTGTGACCACCCACGTCGGCTACGCCGAGGTGCCCCCCTTGTTGACTAAAGCCGCCATCCTCAACGCGATCGAGTTGGGCGCTCAGGCCATGCGCCGCATCCGCGGCAGTGAACCCCGAATTGTTGTGCTTGGCCTCAACCCGCACGCCGGGGAAAACGGCCTGTTCGGCACGGAGGAACAGGAGTCCATCATTCCGGCGATCGAGGCCGGACAAAAACTGGGCCTCAACATCGAAGGGCCGGTTCCACCTGACACCGCGTTCCTCCCAGCCAAGCGGCGGGCGACCGATCTGTTCGTCTGCATGTACCACGACCAGGGGCACATCCCTCTCAAAGCGCTTTGCTTCGACGAAGCGGTAAACACCACGCTTGGCCTGCCGATCGTTCGCACCTCGGTCGACCACGGCACCGCGCTCGACATCGCCGGCCTTGGCCAAGCGAATCCCGGCAGCCTGTTCGAAGCCGTCAAGCTGGCGGTGAAGTTCCTCTGATCAAAGGTTGCCTGAGCGGGTGGCTTGGGTAACGTTGCGGCGTGCATCTGACCAAATCTTTTTCGACCTGTCTGCTTGGTTTATTATTCCTTTGCGCAACCAACGCGGCGGAGGGGGGCTACGCTGTCAAGCCACTCACCGAGGCACAGGCCAAGGAGTACAAGCTCGACCGCGGCTTTTATAAAAAGGTGACGATGATTCAGGGCATCCTGATCGCCACGTCCAGCAAGGTTGCCAATCTTGCCCACCGCGAAACGGCATATCAGTTCGACATGCTCATGCGCGGACTCAAGCCGGAGATCGCCGAGCGGATTCGCAAAAAGAAAGTGCTCTGCCTGCTGATCGGCCATGATGAGTTGACCTCGCAGTTACCGCAGTTCGCCACCAACAAAACCGGGAAGGAGCTGGATTTTTACAACTGGCGTCAGCGCGGCTTCCTGACCTACATCGGCTCGAGGCCCACGGTGGTGTTTGCGGAGGAGGATGTGATGGAGTATCCGGGCGGGATGCAACTGGAGAGCATCCTCGTGCATGAATTTGGCCATGTCGTCCACGGGGCCGGCTTTGACGAAACGCTGCAAAAACGACTGACTGCTGCGTTTGAAAACGTGAAAAAAACCGGCATCTGGAACGATGGCCGGGCCGCTCAACGGTATCGCCGCGTCAAGAGCGAGACGCCGGTCCGGTTGCTGGCAGCGTTAAAAAAATCGTTTCCCGACGAATCTCCCAAACTGCTCCGCCAGTGCCTGAATACAGGCGACATTCTGGTGAACGGAAAAAAGGCTAACGCCAAGGTGAAAGTCACGAAGGACGACAAGGTGCTGATCCGGTTCGGCGGGCCGAAGCAATGTTATGCTGCGAAAAACCGGGCAGAGTACTGGGCCGAGATTTATCAATGCTGGTTCGACACCAATCGCACGATGGACCACGACCACAACCACATCCATACCCGCGATCAGCTTATCAAGTACGACCCTGTCGGGGCCAAGCTTTGCGAGGATGTGTTGGGCAAACCGGAGTGGCGATTCGTCTCGCCGCGCCGACGCGTTGGCCAGGCGCACCTCAAGAATTACAGCCTCAATTCGCCCAAGGTCACCGAACTGCCGCACATTCAAAAAGCGGCCTACGATTACTACGACGAGTATTGGAAGGGCTACTGGCAGCGGCTTTACGACAAACACGACCTCAAGCGTCCCTGACCCGCGATGCGTTTTTCCCGGCTCATCCTTTTTTTGTTTTTGCTGCTTGGCCAAGCGCTTGGCCAAGCGGATGAGCGGCTGGAGTTTTTTGAGTCGCGTGTGCGTCCGGTTTTGTCGACACACTGCTTCGAGTGTCACGGGCACAAGGCCAAGGGCGGCCTGAAACTGGACTCACGCGAGGCTGCCCTGACCGGCGGCGAAAGCGGGCCGGCTCTGGTGCCGGGCAAGCCGAAGGAGAGCCTGTTGCTCAAGGCAGTTCGGCACATCGACCCCGACCTGTCGATGCCGCCAAAAAAGAAGCTCCCCAATCATGTTGTCAATGACCTGAAACGGTGGATTCGCGAGGGGGCCGTCTGGGGCGATGCCAACGCGATCCGTTTTGCCACGGGCGAAATCACTGATGAACAACGCAACCACTGGTCGTTTCGGCCTGTCGCAAATCCGCCCATCCCCGATGCTCCGCCCGAGTGGTCGCGCAACCCGATTGATGCGTTTGTTTTTCAAAAACTGGCCAAGCAAAAGCTGACGCCGGTTCCCCTGGCGGCCAAGCGCACACTGATTCGCCGTGCGACGTTTGACCTGCTTGGTCTGCCGCCCAGCCCTGAAGAACTTCAGGTGTTCCTCGCGGATGACTCCCCCGACGCCTGGCCAAGGCTGATTGATCGCCTGCTGGATTCTCCCCACTACGGCGAACGCTGGGGGCGCCACTGGTTGGACCTCGTGCGCTACGCGGACACCGCCGGAGACGCCGCTGATTTTCCCGTGCCGGAAGCCTTCAAGTACCGCAACTATGTCATCGATGCCTTCAACAACGACAAGCCGTATGACCATTTTGTGCGCGAGCAAATCGCCGGCGACCTGTTGCCGGCAGCTGATGAGGCGGCGCAGTGGGAACAAAAAATTGCCACCGGCTACGTGGCCATCTCACGGCGTATCGGGGTGAGTCCGCACAACCTGAAGCACATCACGATCGAGGACACGCTCAACAACATCGGCAAGACCTTCCTCGGGTTGACGATCGGCTGCGCCCGCTGCCATGACCACAAATTCGATCCCATCCCGACGGCGGACTACTACGCGCTCTACGGCATATTCAACAGCTCGGTCTATCCGCACGCCGGAGCGGAGCATCAGCCTTACCGGCGCGATTTCACCTACCGTGTCGGACAAAAACAGGCAGACGAAATCCTGAAACCGTTCCGCGAGCGACTCGCGCAATGGGACAAGAAGGAGCGCGACAAGTTTTCCGAGTACAGGTTGTTCCAGTCTCAGGTGGTCAAGGGCCCAAAGACGCGACAGTCTGTCTGGGCGGAGCTTGAGGAGATACGCGCCCAACGCGCCGAGGTGGCTAGGGCGTTTCCGCCGCTTGAAACTGCGTTTGCCATCAGCGAGGGGGCGGGGGGCGATGCGCACATTCAAAAACAGGGTGACCCCGGCAAGCGCACGCAGGGGGCACTGGTACGCCGCGGATTCCTGCAGGTGCTTGGCGGCCAAAAACTCCCCGACTCAACGAAAGGCAGTGGCCGGTTGCAACTGGCCGACTGGCTTACGCAGCCGGACAATCCGCTCACTGCACGCGTCATGGTCAACCGCATTTGGCATTATCACTTTGGGCGAGGCCTTGTGCCGACGCCGAGCGATTTCGGTGTTCGCGGCACGGCGCCGACACATCCCGAATTACTCGATCATTTGGCAACTGAATTCGTGAAAAACGGGTGGTCAGTCAAGCAGATGCACCGAGCTATCATGACCTCCCGCACCTATCGGCTGGCCAACGACGACCACACTGCAAACCTCGCCGTCGATCCCGGAAACCATTTTCTCTGGCGGGCCAGCCGACGCCGTCTCGATGCCGAACAACTCCGCGACGCCCTACTCACCTTCAGTGGAGAACTCGACCGAACACCGGGCAATCGGCATCCCTTCCCGCATCACCTCACTTATTTTTACCGGCAGCACGAACCGTTTCAGGAAAAGTACGCCTCTACAAAACGCAGCGTCTATCTCATGCAGCAGCGGATTCAAAAGAATCCGTACCTCGATTTGTTCGATGGCCCGGACGGCAGCCTGCATTTTGGTGAACGCCGCTCGACGGTGACCACGCTGCAGGCGTTGTACTTTATGAATTCCGCGTTCATCCACGACCGGGCGGACGCCATCGCACAGCGTCTGGCCAAGGCGGCACCGAATGAAACCAAGCGCTTGGCTAAGCTGTACGAGCTGATCTTCAACCGACCACCGCAGCCGGACGAGCTGGCCTTCGCGGGTGGCTATCTGCACAAGCGCCTAGCCAAGGCGGACACGGGTACGGCCTCGCTTGGCCAAGCGGAACAACAGGCCTGGTCGAGCCTCGTTCGTAGCATGCTCAGCAGCAACGAGTTCCTGCACGTCGAATAGTTTTTAACCCGCGACGTCTATAAAGAACCGCTTGCAAAACGGGGTTTCCAACCCAGAATGGCGGTTCGCCGGAGGTTTGCCATGTTGAGTCCTAAAGATATTTCACGACGTTCGTTTTTGAAGGCCGGCGGCGCAACGATGTTGCTGCCGATGTTGCACTCGTCTCCCGCTGCCATGGCGGCCAAGCGCTTGGCCAAGCCGGACAAGAAACTGGTGATCATGTACATCCCAAACGGGATCGTGCGGCGGCAGTTTTTCCCGGGGGAAGCCGAGGCGGAGATCCCGGGCTTCATTGGTGGGTTCAATGCCGACAAGACCAAGGAGCAACGAAGGTTCACGAATGAGCCCGGCATTTACGACATCGATTGGACGCCCACGATGCAGCCGCTCAAGGAACACGGCAACGACGTCACGATGATCACCGGCCTCGACCGGACTTTCAAAAACGGGCAGGACGTGCACGCACAGGGGGCCTCGTGTTACCTCACCAGTCTCTCGCCGGTGCAGGCCGAGGAGCAGGGCATTCGCCATCCGAACGGCCGCACGCTGGACCAGGTGATCGGCGACCAGGTCGGCTACAAGACGGTGCTCAATACGCTTGAGATCAGTTGCAACGGTTTTCGCGCGCCGAAGGAGCCGATCGAGTTTGACAACATTTCATGGTACGGCCC
>CAJXAU010000175.1 GCA_913050205.1 uncultured Verrucomicrobiota bacterium | reverse complement strand
TGGTTTCAGTATCGTACGTCTCGCGAGGGGGGCAGACGAGTGTGATCATGACCGATCTGTTCCAGAGCGTAATGCTACTGATCACCGGGTTTTTAATCCTTGGTCTAGGTATCGGTTATCTGGGCGGGTTTGATGTTTTTTGGGATCACTTGCCGGGCGACGACCGGAAGGTGTTTCATAATTTCAACGACGATCCCGGATTCCCGAGCGTTGGCATTTTCTGGCAGGACGGTCTGGCCAACTCGATCATGTTTGGTTTTCTGCATCAGGGCACGATCATGCGTTACCTCTCCGCGCGATCGTATGCGGACTGTAAAAAGGCGGTCGTGACCCACCTCGTCGTGCTCATGCCGCTGGCGGCTTGCGTGGTCGGCGGCGCGGGTTGGCTGGCTAAGTCTCTTGCCAATCACGGCGATCTGCCCGGCACGATGGATTCCGACGATTCATTTTATGCCGCCACGCAACTTATTAGCCAACCGGGTATCTTCGGGTTGATCTTGGCGGCGATGATCGCTGCGCTAATGTCCACGGTGGATACGCTCATCACCGCCATCTCCGCCGTGTGGGTGAACGATATTCACAAGCCGTATCTCAAAAAGGACATGACCGATCGGCAGGCCTTGTCAGTTGCCCGTTTGACGGCGATTGGCGCAACGCTAGTTGGCATCGCGATGGTGCCGGTGTTTATGAACTTCGACTCGATTTACAACGCGCACGGGGCGTTTACTGCCGCGGTGACCCCGCCGCTGGTGGTCACGTTTGCATTGAGTGTGTTTTGGAAACGATTCACTGCAACGGCTGCGCTGGCCACCATGGTGGTGGGCCTGCTTGCAGTTGGCCTGTCGATTTTCATTCCTGAGGTGATCACGCCGTTTGCGCATGGTGTGCCGATGGGTGAAGCTGGCGAAGGACTTTTCGGTGGGGCCAAGCAGTACAAGTTTATGCGCGCGTGTTTTGGCCTGAGCGTGTGTACGATTGTGGGAGTGGTCATCTCGTTTTTTACCAAGCCGGAAACCAAGCCGCTGTCCGGGTTGGTCTGGGAAAAGGGCTATGTTCGATCCCTGAAAATCGACTAACGGCATGCCAAAGTCTTCCTACGCCAAAAAGAAGTTTTACTCAGTCTACAGGGAGTTAAACCGCCAAACATACGAGGCAGAGAAACGGCGTCTCGCTGCAGAGTTGCTGAAATTGCAGCACTGGGTGGTGGAAAATAAAAAGCGGGTGGCCATTACGTTTGACGGACGTGATGCAGCCGGCAAGGGGGGCACCATCAAGCGGTTCACCGAGTACCTCATGCCCCACCATTCGCGTGTGGTCGAGTTGGGCGTGCCGACCAAGGAAGAGTCACGCAATTGGTTTCGGCGTTACGAACGCCAGATGCCGCGCAAGGGAGAAATCGTTTTCTTCGATCGCTCCTGGTACAACCGCGCCCTTATCGAGCCGACGATGGGCTACTGCACCGAGCGTCAGTATCGGTACTTCATGAAGCGTGTGCTTTCGTGGGAGGAAAAACAGATCGCCAACGATCTTATCCTGATCAAGTTTTACCTTTCGGTGGATCGCGATACTCAGTTGTTTCGCTTTAAGGAACGCATAATCCATCCGCTCAAGTACTGGAAATTTTCGAAGAACGACGAACGCGCCCGGGCCAAGTGGGAGGTGTTCACCAAATACAAAACCCAGATGCTTGAACGCACTTCGTCGGAAGAGAGCCCATGGGTAGTCATCAACGCCAACGACAAAATGTACGCCCGGCTCGCCTGCATGCTCTACACCATCTACCACATCCCATACGTCGAGCGGCAGACATTCAAGCCGTTGACCGGCGAGGAACTGCCGTCCAAATACCGGATCGAGATCGACGGTGTGCCGTTCAGCAACCTCAGCTTTCGTCAGTACAGCATTCTCGAGCGCATGACACGTCAACGCTGACCCGCTTGGCCAAGCGCTTGGTTATTTTTTTAGCGAGGGGTGGACTTTGGCGATCATGATGTGAACGCCCCAGCAAAGGGTGCCGGCCACGAGGGGAAGGACGGTGAGAAGGCCCCAGCCGACGGCTTTCATGGCATCGTCCGCCGTGAAAAGTGAGATGACCACGGCAACCATCGGGGGGAGGCTCAGCACCCACCACGGGAGCGCAGCAAACAGGGCGGCCTTTTTTAATGCATCCGGTTCGAGACGAAGTTTGCTGGCGCTGTACATCCAAAACACAAGCGAGGCGAGGGCCGAGAAGAAAAACAGGATCGGCAGGATTGGCAGCGCGTAATCCATCTGCATGTTTAGCGCGGCCGCGCCGCCGTTCAACAGGCCAAGCGCAATGATGAGCAGCACGTTGGCCACGAGCATATGTCGCGGTTCTTTGACCTGCGCCATCCTATTTCGCTTGGCCAAGCGCTTGGGCCATGTCGGCCTGGATTTGTTTGTTGCCTGCGTAGGGATCGCTGTTGCGCTTGGCGTAATTGGCCAAGCGCTTGGTTAATTCCCGGATGATTGGTTTCGACTCCGGGTTGCCGAAGGCGTTTTGCAATTCGTCGGGGTCGGTCTTGAGATCAAACAGCCACGGTTGGCCAAGCGAGGAGTAGACGAGCTTGTACCGGTCGGTGACGGCGGCGAGCCAAGGCTGGCCATTGGAGGTGGAGCGCAGGAACGCCACATCGTCCCAGTTATCACCTTTACCCCGGAATAGCGTTGAGGCGTCCCGGCCCTGCACGCCCTTGGGCAGTTTGTCGCCGGTCAGTGCGAAAAGTGTTGGCATGAAATCCACGCAACTCAGTGCCTCATCGACCACCGTGCCGGCTGGGATTTTGCCGGGGCAAACCATCAGGAACGGAATGCGTGCCGAGCCCTCGTACGGCACGCCCTTGTTGAGCCGGCCGTGTTCGCCGCAGAGGTCGCCGTGGTCGGACGTGAACACGATGATCGTGTTGTCGATTTGTTTATTTTTGCGGAGCGTATCGAGAATGCGGCCGATGTTGTCGTCGAGACATTTCACCATCCCGTAATATTTCGGCATCAACAGACGCACGGTGTCGGCGGTAATCCGGGGATCGGCAGCGGCCCAGCGGGGAGTCTGCGCGCGGGGTTTGTTGATCGATACCGGGATGGGCACTTTTACGTTTTCGTACAGTTTATCGTATGGCTTGCGGACGGTGTTCGGCCCGTGCGGGTCGGGGAAACTGACCATGTAACAGAACGGCTTGCCTTTGTTTTTGTTGATGAAATCGATGGTCCGCTTCGCGAGCCAGTCGGTGGCATATGAGTGTTGATCGGCTCCTTTGAGTTTGTAGTCGGGTTCACCCCGTTTGTTAAAGGAGGCAATCATCGGCCCGGCTTTGGAGAAGGCAAAAACTTTCCAATGACCACGGTTGAACATGTGGCGGTTGTCCTCAAAACCGAACTTGCGCTTGGGCGCCCACTGCGGTTTGCCGAGCCCGTCGAGATGCCACTTGCCGGAGTAACCGGTTTTGTAGCCCTTGCGTCGGAGTACCTCGGCAAAGGTCACGATGTCGTCGCCAAGCGGGATGTTGTTGTTTGTCACCGGCGTGGCCTGCGGATACCGCCCGCTGACAAGCGCCGCCCGCGAAGGCGAACAGACCGGCGTAGTGGCGTAGAAGCTCGTGGCGATCGCGCCGTTTTTCGCGATCCAGTCGATGTTCGGCGTACTGACGATCTTGCCGCCGTAACAGCCAAGCGTCTTGAAATGATGCTCATCCGTTTGGATGACGAGGACGTTGTACGGCTTGGCCGCCGCGAACGCTTGGCCAAGCGCAGTCAGGAGCAGAACCGTCAGCAGTTTTTTCATCGCGCAAAATACTGCCGCTTGGTCAACCGCTTGGCAATGCTGAGGGAGTTTTTAGTTGGGACGCCGGTCTAATTGTTTAGACGCCTTAGGCGGAGGAAGTCGATGGGATGGTCGGTTTGGCCATCGAGGGCGAGGTCGCTGAGGATTTGGCCCATCACGCTGGAGAATTTGAATCCGTGGCCCGAGAAGCCGCAGGCGAAGTGCACGCGGTCGCTCTCCGGGTGGCGGTCGACGACGAAATGGCCGTCGGCTGAGTTGGTGTATTTGCAGACCTTGATGGCCTCGATGGGGCCAAGCGCACCGGGCAGATAGCGGCGGAGGGGCAGCCGGATTTCCTCTTCGTCCGCGGGAAATGTCTCGGCGGTGATCGCGTCGGGCGGCATCGGTTGGCCGGGGTGATGCCACGCGAGTTTGAGGCCGCTGCCTTCGCCGGGGTCGTCGCTCATCGGGAACCCGTAGTAGATGCCGGTGAGGTCGCCGTCGCCGTTGGGGTCGATGTTCCAAACCGGAAACTCGCCGCGTTGGAACGGCGTTGCATCCGGCGGGCGCACCCAGCCGAGGACTTGGCGGGTGACGGTGAGTTCCAGCTTGGGCAGGCGCAGCAACGGGCCGGTCCATGCCCCTGCGCAGATGATCAGTTGCGCTGCGGTGTGCGTGCTGGACGCAGTTTGGACGGTGATGCCTTGAGTGTCATGCGACCAGTCGAGAACTGGTTCGTTGGTGAGCAGGGTGGCGCCGTGTCGTTGGGCGGCACGGGCGTAGGTCTCTACGGCGCGCTCGGAGAGGAGGTAGCCGCCTTCCGGTTCGAGCGCCCCGACCATCTTCTCGGGCAGGGTGAACTGCGGGAACTGCTGGGCCAACTCTGTGTGCGTCAAGGTGGAGTAGCGGAGATCGTGTTTTTCGGAGGCGAGCTTGACGCCGCTGATCGCCTCGCCATCGGGGAAACCCATGTACAGCACGCCGGTCTTGTGGAGCAGTCGCGTGCCGGTTTCCTGTTCGATCTCATCCCAGAGCCGGTATGCCT
>CAJXAU010000174.1 GCA_913050205.1 uncultured Verrucomicrobiota bacterium | reverse complement strand
ATTTTTGTATTTGGCTAGAATGGGAAAAAGAGGAGAGGGGTGTAGAGGCCAAAGTCGGCCATGGCACGGAGGAATTCGGCGCTGTAGCGGTTGCAGCGGTCGTGCAACCAAGCGAGGCCAAGCGCACTCAACGCGACAGCGCCGAGTGCCTTTTGGATTTCTGCTTGGCCAAGCGCGGCGGCCAGCGTGAGGGCGAGCAGGCCAAGCGCGATGTCAAACCACGACAACCGGCGGATAAACCAGGGGTGAGCGTTGAGCAGGGAGTCAGCGTCGCGCCGGTCGGCAGAGACCACCTCCCACGTGGTGATGTGCGAACAGCTCATGGCGCATAACACGCCGAAGCCGAGCACTGCCGGAAGCAGGCTTGGCCAAGCGTCGGGTTGCACCGCCCAGACCTGCAGGGCGCAACCGACGGAAAACACGAGGCCAACGTGCCATTCCTTGGGCCAAAGACGGGTGCGCAGCCCGGGCCAACGGTGTGTGGCAGCGAAGTGAACAGCGGTCAGGGCGAAAACGATACATCCACCCAGCCACGCCGCGGAATTGAGCCGGGCGAAGGCGGTGACCAGTGCCGTGACAAGGATGACCGCTGAGACGCCAAGCCAGATTGGGCGACCTTTTTGGTGGATGGCGTGCCGACTGGTCTCGGGCCGGTTGACGGAATTGGCCACGTCTAGCACGCGATCAGCACAGTAGACGAGCCAAGTGCAACAAAAGAGGAGGAGCCGGTCACCGAACGCGAGGTTTACCCCGGCGATGCGTGCAAATTGTTCCTGCCAGATGACTGCCAGAAACGGCGAGTCGAGGTTCAGCAGGTTGGGCCAGAGCCACCACGGTGTGCGTGAGTCTGATGCCACGGTCTGGATGGAGCCGCTATCCGGACGGTTATCAGGCAACGATTTCCCTCAGGACGCGCCCGCCGATGTCGGTGAGTTTGCGGATGCGGCCGGCGTGCTTGAAGTTGACGTTTTCCTGATTGAGGCCCATGAGGTCGAGGATGGTTGCGTGCACGTCGCGGACGTGGATTGTCTCGCCGATGCCGCGCAGGCTGAACTCGTCTGTTGCACCGGCGGTGGTGCCGCCTTTCACGTCGCCGCCGGCCATCCACATGGTAAGCGCCCATGAATTGTGCTCGCGGCCGGGGTTGCCGGACATGCCGCCGTTTTTGAACGGGGTGCGGCCCATCTCGGAGGCCCAGACAACGAGTGTCTCGTCGAGCAACCCGCGTTGCTTGAGGTCGGCGAGCAGGCCGGATACCGGTTTGTCGACCTCGGCACAGTGGCGGATCATGCCGCCTTTGACGTTGCCATGGTCATCCCAGCTCGAGGAGCTAATCTGCACGCCGTGCACCAGCAGGGTGTGGCGCACACCGCTCTCGACGAGTCGCCGCGCGAGCAGGCATTGGCGACCGAACGAGGCAGTGGTTCCATGGTTGAGGCCGTAAAGATTTTTCACATGCTCCGGCTCGTTGCTGAGGTCCATCAACTCGGGTGCCTCGGTCTGCATGCGGAATGCCAGTTCGTAAGCACTGATGCGGGCCTCGAGTTCGCTGTCACTGCCGCGCTTGGTGAGGTGCCGATGGTTGAGCCATTGCAGGG
Source organism: uncultured Verrucomicrobiota bacterium (assembly GCA_913050205.1). GTDB lineage: Bacteria > Verrucomicrobiota > Verrucomicrobiia > Limisphaerales > UBA1096 > UBA1096. The sequence continues at coordinate 3,232 of CAJXAU010000174.1, read as the reverse complement.
CGTCCATCTCGCGACGTTGCCGTTGGCGGGAGACGCCCTTGGGTGAGGCAAGATTCAGGATCGGCGTGCCGGTTGGGCGGAGCAGGGTGCCCTGATAGGCTGCCGGCAGAAAACCGTTGCTCCAAATGGCTGCCCCGTTCACGGGTGCGCCGCGGGGATCCTGAATGACCACGTAGCCCGGCATGTTGCGATTGCCGCTACCAAGTCCGTAACTAATCCATGAACCGACGGACGGGCTCCCGGGAAACTGGCTGCCGGTGTTGACGTGCAACGTGGACGGCCCGTGGTTTTGGTTGTCGGTCTTGATACCGTGAATGAAGGCGAGGTCGTCCACGTGACTCGACAAATGCGGGAAGCGGTCGGAGAGCCAGCGGCCGCTCTGGCCGTGCTGGGCAAATTCAAACGGGCTGCCGATGGTGACGTGCGGGAAAGAGAGGCGGCCCTGAAGTTCGCCGGAAATTTCCGGGATGCGGGAGAGCGGTTTGCCATGAAGCTCGCGCAGCTTGGGCTTGTACTCGAACGAGTCCATCTGGCTGACCCCGCCCTGCATGAAGAGAAAAATGCAGTTCTTGGCCTTGCGCGGGAAGTGCGTCAATTGCGCCGCGAACGGGTCGATTTGGTTTTTGGCTGAGGCATGCAACTCCTCCGCCAGTAACCCACTCAAACCAAGCGCCCCGATCCCGTTCCATGCCCGGGATAGGAATTCCCGACGATTTGGCCAAGCGTTCGGATTCATTTGAACGGGAGCGAGGCTAGCACCGAGCCAATTGATTGCGAGCCGAAAGAGTATCTCCAAATGACCGGAAACACCCGCTTGGCCAAGGTTTGCATTGCGGCGGCGACAGGGCGGGGCTAGTTTTCTGGCCGATTTTTTTATCGCTACCAAATGAGTGACAAATTGATGATGACCATCGCCCGCACCATCAACGATGTGGTGCTGGTGGTTTTGAAGACACCGGAGATTCTCGAGCCTGTGGGAATCTCGCAGGAGAAATTTTTTGCCAAGGTGCTGGGCTACGACGAGACCGGCCTTTGGGTACAGTTTCCTGATTTTGAACTGCCGACGCGGGTGGGCGATGACTCCGGAATCTGGGTGCCGGAATCGATGCAGGAGGTAAACGCTTCTGCCATGCTGCCGTGGGGTGCGATCGCCACCGTGCTGCATTTTCCGGATGTCAATGGGTACGATCACCCAAGCCCGTTCAATCGCGATATTGGGTTTAATCGGGATGGCGGCGAGGCGTAACCCTCCCCGCCCGATCGGTGTATCAATCCACACTGCACTGCTATGAAAAAGAAATTCACACGACGCGAAGCCCTCGCCGGTTCATTTCTGGTTGCCGGCTCGGCGGCCACGAGTGAGGCGCAGGCGGCCAAATCCGTCACCCCGGCGCAAACTGAGGGGCCGTTTTACCCGGACATGGACAACGACCTTACTCGGGTGCAGGGCGCGAAGAAAAAACCGGCCGGCAAATTCATCTACGTACACGGCACGGTGTTCGACAAGGAGGACAACCCGGTGGAACGCGCCGTGGTGGAAATCTGGCAGACCGACAACAACGGCATCTACAATCACGCCGGTGATCCGCGTCAGGCCGACCGGGATGTAAACTTTCAATTTTTCGGTCGCTGCGTCACCGACAAAAAGGGGCACTACACCTTCAAAACCATCAAGCCGGCCGCCTACGGGGTGCGCGAAAACTGGCAGCGGCCGCCGCACATTCACTACAAGGTCTACCGACGCGGGTTTGAGGACCTGACCACGCAACTTTATTTTGCCGGCGACCCCCTCAATGAAAAGGACGGCATCTACAACAACGTGCCGAAGAAGGATCGGCCAAGCGTGACGGTTGAGTTCAAGCCGGCCGCACAGATTGGTTCCGACTTGGCCAAGTCCATCGCCGACGAGTTCGGTCAGAAAAAGGGGCTGGAGAAGGACACCACCGTTGGCCGTTTCGACATCGTGATCAATGCTGTTGCCTGACCGTATGCGGTGGAAATTTAATCCATTTGTTTCCACGCTTGGCCAAGCGCTGTTCGCTTGCGTCCTGCTTGGCCAAGCGGGATTTGCTGCGGATAAAACCGACGATCTGACGGTTAAGCAGATCATCGAGCGCTCACGGGAAGCCTCCAAGCAAGCAGGGCAGGGTGAGGCGGTTTTTAAGTTTTACCGCAAGGCCTCGTTTGACGAACTGGATGCCAAGGGCGAAATCGTTGAGAAAAACAGCAAGACTTACCGTGCCTATACGGACGACCGCGACCAGAGTCTACGCAAGGTGAACGGCCGCCCGGCTTCGAAACGGGAGCGATATCGCGAGTACCGAAAACATCAGGAACGCCAGCGCCGTTATCTCAACAAGCGTAAGGAGGGTGACCCCAAAAAACGGGATGAAAATTTGGTCACGCGAAATATCAATCTGTTCGAGGAGAAGTTTACACCGAAGCTGGCCGGGGAGGCGAAGGTGAACGGCCGCGATACTCATGTAATTGATCTTAAGCCCAATCCGAAACATAAGCACGAGAGCCGGACGGTGAATAGGATCATGGACCAGTTGGAAACGAAGGTCTGGATTGACTCTGAGGAGTTTCAGATTTCCCAACTCAGCACCAAGCTGCTCAAGCCGGTGAATTTTCTCGGTGGCCTTGCCGGATCGATCAAGGCCATCAGTATCGATGTAACGCAGAAGCGCTTGGCCAAGGGCGTCTGGGTGGACGAGAAGGTGAACGCCCACTTTGACGTTCGCATCGCGTGGAAGACCTACCAATTCCGGATGGAGAGCCGCTCTTTCGATTTCGAGCCCACCGAGCGTGAGGAGCCGGAGTCTTGATCTGTCCGCTTGGCCAAGTGCAGTTCGTTTTACTTAATCGCCGGTGCGTCGAACTGTTCACGTAGTCGGTGAAACTCACGCGTCAATCGGGTGCGCGTCTTGGCGTAAGCCGGGTCGGCGTGGACGCTTTTCATCTCATGCGGATCGGTTTTGAGATCGAACATGTTCCACTCATCATCCTTGGGGAAGTACATTAGTTTGTGCCTCGCTGTGCGCACGCCAAAGTGCCGGGGCACGCGATGTTCACCAAACTCGTAGTAGGAATAGTAGAGCGACTTACGCCAGTTACCGCCGCTGCCATTGAAGAGGGGCAACAATGATCGGCCCTGAACTTCGGAGGGAATCTTGAGTCCGGCTGCCGCAAGAAAAGTCGGCGCGTAGTCGATGTTTTGGATGAGCTGCTT
>CAJXAU010000173.1 GCA_913050205.1 uncultured Verrucomicrobiota bacterium | reverse complement strand
AGTTGCAACGGATGTGGAAGGAGACCCTTGGCATCCAAATCAAGTTGCGACAGGCAGAAAACAAGGTCTATCTCGCCGCACAAAGTGCGCTGGATTACCACATCTCGAGAAGCAGCTGGATCGGCGACTACAATGACCCGAATACTTTTCTCGACATGTTCATGAGCCAGAACGGCAACAACCGCACCGGCTGGAGCAATGAGCAATACGACCAAACCATCCGCTTGGCCAATGCCACCACCGACCCATCCAAGCGCCACAATTTGTTCCAGCAAGCTGAGACCATGTTGATCAACAACGAGCTGCCGATCTTCCCGCTTTTCTTTTACGTCGGCATCAACATTTATCATCCGGATCGCATCGGCGGCATCCACCCGAACATCCTCGACATCCACCCGATCAATGCGATCTTCGCGAAATAGCGCTTGGCCAAGCGGGATAAAAAAATCCTCCGTTCACCCCTTTTAGCGCTTTTCTTTTCGTCCGGTATTTAAGAGGTTGGTCGGCCTTTTTGCCGGAAGAGTGGGTTTTCGCGTAGAATCGCCATCGCCCGACATCTTCCAAGGCAAGGATTGAACATCATGAGTGAACCGAAAGAAAACGCACCTTGGGTAACATTTCGCCCGGAAATCAAGGTATTGGATTGCACCGTCCGCGATGGCGGCCTGATCAACGCCCACCAGTTTGAGGACAACTTCGTCAAAGCCGTTTACGACACCTGCATCGAAGCCGGCATCGATTACATGGAACTGGGCTACAAGGCGTCCAAGGATCAGTTTGCCCGGGCCGATTTTGGTGACTGGAAATTTTGCGACGAGGATGACCTCCGCCGCATCGTTGGTGAGAACGAGACGAACCTCAAACTCACCGCCATGGCCGATGCCGGTAAGACCGACTACAAAACGGATATCCTCCCCTCCGACCAGAGCGTGTTGGACTGCATCCGCGTGGCCACCTATGCCCACCAGATTCCCACCGCAGTGGACATGATCATGGATGCCCACGACAAGGGCTACGAAACCTGCTGCAATATCATGGCCATCAGCACCGTGGCCGATTCCGAAATCGACAAGGCCCTTGAGACCCTCGCCGAGACACCGGTCGAGACTGTGGTCGTTGTCGATAGCTATGGTGCCCTATACCATGAGCAGATCCGTGCCCTGGTGAAAAAGTACGTTGCCATGGCCAACGCCACCGGCAAGGAGGTCGGCATTCACACGCACAACAACATGCAGCTCGCCTTCGCCAACACCATCGAGGCGATCATCCAGGGCGCCAACCGGATCGATGCCACCATGCTTGGCCTCGGCCGAGGCGCCGGCAACTGCCCGATGGAGCTGCTGCTTGGCTTCCTGAAAAATCCCAAGTTCAACCTGCGCCCCATCTTCAAACTGTTGCAGGATCACCTCATGCCGCTCCGACGAACCAAGGAGTGGGGAGCCCTCATCCCTTACGTCGTCACCGGCATCCTGAATCAACACCCTCGGGCCGCCATGCGCATCCGCGATACTGAGAAAAAGAATCAATTTCTCGATTTCTACGACGCCTGCACCTCCGAGGTTTAAGGTAAAACCAAATATAAAATGCAATCCGCTCGAATGCGGAATCGCCATGACTGTGCCCCGCACCCTCCTCAAAACTGTTAAAAACAGACTCGCATCTAAGTTAACTATTTATTTTATTTAGTTGTTGACTTTATTTTCTCAGACTCGAAAATAGCTGTTCTTAACCAAACTCATGTTATGTTAGCAACCCTTGGATTAATTATTATGGTGGTAGGTTATATCGGCGCACTAGTTACGTCTATTATACTACTGATCGCGAACTTCAAAGAAAACGTAGGTTGGGGGGTTGCGAGCCTCCTTTTGGGAATCCCCCTTTTAGTTTTCTGCATCATGCATTTCAGCAAAGTAAAAAAACCGTTTTTGCTTAATCTCGGTTCCGGAGTTTTAATCGTCTTGGGATTAGTAGTTGCGGCCGTTGGCGCAGCATCCTCTGTGGATCCCAATGCGGTCCAAGATGTGATCGACGCGCTTCCACAAGAATAGATTACACTCTCTTATTTTCAGGCGGCCGTTATGGCCGCCTTTTTTGTTGGTTTTAGTACCTCGATCATCTTAGCTCTTGGCCATGTCTCCTCGCGAAGCGTTGATCGTTTTGAATTTGCTCGAAGGCATCGGGCCAATTCGGATACGTCATTTGCTGGAGTTTTTCGGGGAGCCAACCAAGGTGCTGGAGGCAACACTCCCTGCTCTCAGGCGTGTGAAGGGAATCGGGGATGATCTGGCCTCAACCATCCGACAGTGGGAATCTACAACCGACTTGGCCGGTGAAATGAAGCGTGTCGAGGAATTCGGGGCGCGGCTCGTTTTTCGAGAGGATGACGAGTATCCTGAGTTGCTTCGCGAAATCTACGATCCGCCCATCGTGCTATACGTGAAGGGTCGATTGTTGCCCGAGGATCGAAACAGCATCGCGATGGTCGGCGCGCGCCGCACGAGCCACTACGGTCAGGATGCCGCACGCAAACTCGCCTACCAACTGGCCGGAACCGGCATCACCGTGGTCAGCGGTGGCGCCCGAGGCATAGACTCCGCTTCGCATCAGGGGGCACTCTCGGCCCGGGGCCGAACAATCGCCGTGCTCGGCACCGGCATCAACATTGTCTACCCGGCAGAGAACGCGGACTTGTACGAGCGTATTGCGGAGAATGGCGCGGTGCTCACCCAGTTCCCCTTCAATCGTAAGGGCGACAAGCAGAGTTTTCCCATACGCAACCGAATCGTGGCCGGGATGACCCTCGGCACGGTGGTGGTTGAGGCCGACCTGAAAAGCGGATCACTCATCACCGCCAACATGGCGGCTGACAATAACCGGCAGGTCTTCGCCGTACCCGGGCGGATTGATTCACCGCAGAGCCGGGGTTGTCACAACCTGATTCGCGAAGGCGCGGTACTTTGCGAAAACGCGGAGGACATCCTCTCAGAGTTCGAGCATCTGGCCGTTGGCCAAGCGCTTGGCCAACCGGAGGACTCGCCTCCCCTGCCCTTGGCCAATCTCACAGATACCGAGCAAGCGATCCTCGATGTACTGGACGCCACCGAGCAACCGATCGACACGCTGATCGACAAGACTGGCCTGCCGGCATCCAGTGTTTCTGTAGGGTTGTTGGGGTTGGAAATGAAGCGCCTGGCCAAGCAACTCCCGGGCAAGCTCTTTGCTCGTCGCTAAATTGCGATCTGGTCAATTGCAGAAAATGCCGAGGGGCGGATCTCAATCTGAGAACCCTGTCCATGCAAAAATTTTCCCGCTGAATTATTTACCGACTGCCTCCACCTTGGCGGCGGTCTCGGCCCACTTGAATGGCTTGTTTGGCAATAGCCCGAGATAAAGCATCGCAGCCACGCAGCAGCCAAGCACGATGCGAACCGGCAACCCGATTCTGACCGGCGGAGGCGTTGGCTGCTCTGCATTTCTCCTCCCCCAGAAAATCGCCCGGACGATTCCGAAATAGTAGTAGATGGACACCACCACGCCGAAAACCGCAACTGCCAGCAGGATGAAATATCCCGTATCCCCAAACGCCTTGGCGGCAACGGATTTCACCAGAAGGAATTTCCCGAAGAACCCAGCGAGTGGCGGAATGCCCGCGAGCGACACGGCCGCCAGCGTCATCGTAAGCGCAAGGAACGGCGAGCGTTTGCTCAAGCCGGCGAGGCAGGAGATATCCTCTCCCTCACCTTCGTTGGTGAGCAGGTTGATGATCAGGAACGCCGCCATCACAGCGAACAGGTAGCCGGCGAGATAGTAGAGGATCGCTGTTCTCCCGTCCTCGGACTGGGCCACGATACCCATCAGCAGGTAACCGGCGTTGGCGATCCCGGAATAGGCAAGAAGCCGTTTCAGGTTGCGTTGGGGCAGTGCGCAGAGGTTGCCATAAAGAATGGTTAACGCTGAAATGCCCAACAGCACACTGGTCCATTCCGCAGTCACCTCCGGCACGGCAGCGACTAGCAGGCGAATTAACAGGACAAAACCAGCCGCCTTGGACCCGACTGCGAGAAAGGCCGTGGTCGGGGTTGGGGCACCCTGATACACGTCCGGCGCCCATACCTGAAAAGGAAACGCAGAAATCTTGAACGCCAAACCGGCAAACAGAAACAGCATCCCAAAAAGGAAAACCTTGCTCTGGATCAACTCGGACTGCTGCGCGTGCAAATCGTCGAAGCGCAGACTACCCGCCTCGCCGAACACCAGCGCGATCCCGTAAATCATGAATGCCGACGAGACCGCCCCGAGAATCAGGTATTTCACCCCGGCTTCAAGCGAGTGGAGTCGGTGGCGTTGAAAGCTAACGAGAATGTAAAACGTGACCGTGATCAACTCGATCGATACGAACAGCATGCTGAAGTCATTCGCTGATGCTGCGAACATCATCCCGGACAGAGCAAACAGAATAAACGAGTAATACTCAGCCATGCCTGAGCGCAACCGTTCGGAAAAATCGACGGCAAATATCAGGACGAAAATCGCCGCGAGTAAAAAGAATCGCTTAAAAAACAGGGCCAAGTCATCGACCTTGTAGCGTGAGTTAAAAAACTCCCCGGTGTTTCCGTTAATAAGCTCAGTATAACCGTCACGAAAACTGAGTAGAAAAACCACAAACAAGCCGGCCGCAGACAGGTAGCCCAAAAGACGCCGACGCGACGGTGCCATGGCGAGATCAGCGATCAGCACCAGCAGGCCAAGCGCCACCACCATCATTTCCAGTTGGACAAATTTTAACTGCTCACCCATGCGGCTATCTCCTCACCACTTCCACTTTATCTGGCGCA
>CAJXAU010000172.1 GCA_913050205.1 uncultured Verrucomicrobiota bacterium | reverse complement strand
CGTGTGGGGTCTGGATGCCGCCGGAGAAACGTCGGCCAGTCTGCATGATTTGCCAGCCAGCATCGTGTACCGCTGCACCTCCGTGGTGAACCGTCCGCACAAGCGAAAACTTGTCGGCAATCTTTGCGTGCCGGGGGAGAATCTCCGAGATATCGATGTCCGGCGACTTCGTTCGGATCGGTTTAAACGGCCCGCGAATTTCCCTTGGCGCATCCGGTTTCATGTCCCAGAGGTCGACATGGCTCGGCGCACCGAGGTTGAAGATCATAATGCAGGCGCGGTTGTCGTGCCCCGGCCGGACGGCACCGGCCTCCTTCGCGGCCAGCAACTGCGGCAGCGACAAACCGGCAGCGCCGAGCGCGCCAACCTGTAGAAACTCCCGGCGTTTCAAGTGACTGCCCCCGCAGATGGAGGCCTGTTCTTCAGCCAAAAAATCAAACATAACTCAAAAAAGTGGAGCGGCGATCAAGCCGCGAAGAGAACCCCGGAAGATTAGCGTTTCGCCGCAAAGATGCACGACGAAAACGGTGCCGGATTGACAAAGCTCCGTGTGGCTGCGATTTCATCCGCACCGAATGATTAACATGCTGAATAACAAAAAGACGTCACTGGCGCTGGCAGGCGCTCTGGCTTGGCTTGGGGCAATGAGCACGGTCGAGGCAAAGTCCAAGGCCCGTCCAAACATCCTGTTCATCCTCGCCGATGATCTCGGCTGGAAGGACCTTAGCAATGAGGGGTCAACCTACTACGAGAGTCCGCACATCGATCGCATTGCGCGAGAGGGGATGAAGTTCACCCGTGGCTACGCTGCGTGTCAGGTTTGTAGTCCTTCCCGGGCCAGCATCATGACCGGTAAATATCCGACCAACCACGGCATCACCACCTGGATCGGCGACCGCGCCGGGGAGGCGTGGCGCGGTACACGCCGGAACGACACGCATCTGCCCCCGGAATATGACCGCGCACTGCGAGCCTCCGAAATCACGCTGGCCGAGGCGCTGCGGGAGCAGGGCTACAAGACCTTTTACGCCGGCAAATGGCACATCGGAGGCAAGGGCTCTTGGCCGGAGGATCACGGGTTCGACATCAACAAGGGCGGCTGGGATGTCGGCAGCCCGCGTGGCGGCTTTTTCTCGCCCTGGAATAATCCCACCCTCGAGTCCGGTCCGCCGGGCGAGTCGCTGCCCATCCGCTTGGGCAACGAAACCGCCAAATTTATCGAGGCCCACAAGGACAAGCCGTTCCTCGCCTTCCTTTCGTTTTACTCCGTGCACGGTCCCATCCAGACCACGCCCGGGCTGTGGAAGAAATACCGCGACAAGGCCGATGCCGCCGGCTTGGCCAAGGAGCGATTCAAGTTCGACCGGAGGCTAAACGTCCGGCAGGTGCAGGACTGCCCGATTTACGCCGGGATGATTGAGACCATGGACGACGCCGTCGGGATCGTCCTGAACAAACTCGACGAGCTTGGCTTGGACAAAAATACCATCGTCTGCTTCACCTCCGACAACGGTGGCGTGTCCTCCGGCGACGCCTATTCGACCAGCAACACCCCGTTACGCGGTGGAAAGGGACGCCAGTGGGAGGGCGGTATTCGCGAGCCGTATTACATCAAGGCTCCGGGTGTGACCAAACCGGGCAGTACGAGCGCTGTGCCGGTTAACGGCATCGACTGGTATCCGACCTTGCTCGACCTTGCTGGTGTATCTGTGCCGGCCAAACAGGCGGTGGATGGTGTTAGTTTTGCGCCGTTGCTCAAGGGGGGCAGAATCGCCAAGCGCCCGTTGTACTGGCACTACCCGCACTACGGCAATCAGGGCGGCGAACCGTCATCAATCATCAGTCAGAACGACTGGAAGCTGATCCACTACCACGAGGACGGGCGGGACGAACTTTACCACTTGGCCAACGACCCGAACGAGACGACCGACTTGGCCAAGCGCGAGTCCAAGCGAGCCAAGCGATTGCGCAAAAAACTCGACACCTGGCTTAAGGAAACCAAGGCACGATTCCCGACCAAGGACACGTTGGCCGACTTGGCCAAGCGCGAGGCCCGGCTCAAGTCCATCGCCTCCGACGGCAAGGCCCGGCTGGAAAAACAGCACGCCAATTTCCTGAAAAAGGATTTCAAACCAAACAAGGATTGGTGGGGCAGCGCGCCGATCGATTAAACCCGGTCAGCGCGCCTTGAGTCCGGCGAGGTATTCGACGAGATCGACAAGGTCGTCGAAAGTCATCAGTTGCTGCAGACCGGTTGGCATGAGCGAATGCGGACTTGTCGTGCGGGACTGGATTTCACCCTTTTTGTGGATGGACGTCACGCCTCCGATTTGGCGTAAAGTCAGTTCTTCCGCAGTTTCGCTGGTAACGAAACCGGAGAATGGTTTCCCGTTGCGTACGATGTTTACGGCCTGAAACGCTGGTGACACTGTGGCGCCTGGATCAAGGATCGATTCGTACAGCCCCTGTTTTGACAGCTTGCCGCCAATCTCTGAGAGGTCGGGGCCGAAGTTGGTGCCCTTACCGTTCACCTGATGGCACTGAGCGCAGGTGGTTTGTTCAAACACCACCCGGCCCCGTTTCCGATCGCCGACGTATACCAACAGTTCAGTCATTTGTGGCAACTCGGTCGCGCCCTTGAGTGCGGGAATGGGGAAGTGCTCTCTGGCGCGATTCCGAATGGCCACATTCATGATTTTTGTCAGTGCGGCGCCGGCGGTCGGCTTTAGGGCCTCTGGGAATTTACCGCTCGCGGCCAACTCAACAAGCCGGCCGGGCGATGTGCCGGCGACCCCGCGAACGGCTGTTTGGCGAACCGCGAGTGGCTTGGCCGGATCAAGTAAAATGTTGGTAAGCAAGTCAGAGGCATCGCCCTTATTGCTGTTGGCCAGTGCCTCCGTAAGGGTGGCGAGTTGTTTGGCTGAGCCGTTTTTGAGTCTCGCCTTGATGGCCGCCGTGGCGTCGTTGTCGAAAAGTGCATCGAGCGCTGCTTGGCCAAGCGGTGAGCCAAGATGCGTCATCGCCATATCGACCAACTGTGGATGGTGCTCCTTTAGGCCGAGCGCATCGACCACCTTCACGAAGTACGTCGAGTTTTTCGCCTGACGCAGGTATCGGTTTAGCGCCGCTTCGTATTCACCCCGCTTGGCGGTCTTGGACTTGGCCAGTCGAAGAAACATTTCGCCCTTAAGCATGATGTGTCGCGAACTGAGTTTGCCGGGATAACTGGCGGCATGCCTGAGCAGCGCGGTGTCTTTGGCAGGGCCGTCGGGTTGAAAATCCAGAGCGCGAATCAGGCGCCTGATCTCAGCGGGATCGATGCCCGATTGCCCAAGCGCCTTGTCGAGCAGGCGAACCGTTTGTTTGCCTCGCGAGCGCCAAATAATCTGTCTGCCGGCGGAAGTGTTGAGGGCGTCGGGTGTTTGTTCCAGCCAACTGTCGAGGCACTCGGCCCAGCGATCGGCGGCAGCCAGGCCAAGCGCCTCGAGAAACCAGCGATTGCCGTTGTGCCGCTTGGCCAAGCGCGCCCAGAGTTCGGGTGCGTTGGCGGTGTTTACATCCCGGAGCGCGATGGCCGCCTCGGTCAACACCCGTGCAGAAGGGTCGTTGGCCAGACGCTCGACCCGCTTGGCCAAGTCGTATGTTTTTCGGCGCTTGAGCTGTCGCGCGGCGCGCAGAGCCACCACACGGATTGATGCATCGGGGTCATCCAGCGCCCGGTCAATGAAGGCTTCGCCGGCGCCTTCGATGCGGCTGAGCAGCCAAAGAGCGCGGGCTCGTTCGTGCGGTTTTCCGGTGGCGTAGAGCGGATCGAGATGGAGGATCGCTTCCATCCCCATTCCACGCAGCGTTTGCCAGCCGAGGTAGCGTGCATCGAGGTTCGGACTCTTCAAAGCCGCAATGGCGTCGGTTCCGTTTTTCAGGTTAAGTGTTTTATTTTGCGCTCGATGACCGGCCGGGGCGATGCGGTAAATGCGCCCGCGCTTGCTGTCGGCCTGTCGGTTCCATCCGACGACTGGGTCGTACCAATCGCTGACGAACAATGCGCCGTCCGGCGCCACAGCCACATCGACCGGTCGAAACCATTTGTCGCGTTCGCCCTTCAAAATATGAATCATCTCACCGGAAAAACCGCCGCCGTCCGGCTTGGCCTTGGCCGCCCAGACGACGCCCGGCCCGGCGTCGCAGTGGATCACCTGATTGTGAAAAACTTTGGGGAGCAGTTCGCCCTCGTAAACAGTGATGCCGGTCGGCGAACCGGCGCCGGTCTGGACAAAGTTGGGCACGACGCCCGGGTCGTTCTGATGCCAGTGTCGTGAGCTGACATCCTCCGCCTGGCTGACACGCTCCTTGCGCCAGCCGGCGCCCGAATACTCCTCGCGATAGCCGTAGTTGCCACCTTCGAGGATGTAGTTGATGCGGACGCCATAGTTTCCATCGTCGTCGTTGTCCGACTGCCAAACGTTGCCGAACGAATCGACGGCTACCTCGTAGTTATTGCGGAAGTTGTGCCCGAGCACCTCGAACTCGCTGCCATCCGGGTTGCAGCGGAAAATCATCCCGCCCCAGTACGGCGTGCGTGCGTCTTTGAAGTGGCCTAATTGTCGGCGGTCGAGCACGTGGTTCCCGGCGGTGTCGATGATCAATCTGCCATTCGCGTCATGGACGAATCCGCCGTTGTTGCCCATGTTCCAGTAGAGTTTGCCATCCGGCCCAAACACGAAAGAGTGGGTGGAATGATCATCCTGCGCCCGGCCAGTGCGGGTGAACAACAACCGCTTATTGTCCGGGCGATCGTCGCCGTCTTCGTCCGTGAAGATAATGACGTTCGGGGCACAGGTGACGATAACCCGGTTGCCAAGCACGCAAA
>CAJXAU010000171.1 GCA_913050205.1 uncultured Verrucomicrobiota bacterium | reverse complement strand
ATCTCGGAAATGTCCGCCCCCTCGGGGAGCGGCACTGTTTTGCCGTACAAATCCTGTGCAGCAGCAGCCTCTTTTTTGTAGTGGGCCAACTCGCCCTCGTACAACTCAGTGAGTGCCGCCAGCCGATTCGCCTCCAGCGGCTTGGCCAGCGTGAGTCGCAGTGCAAACTTTAGCCGATCGGCCGCCGTCTCTCCGCCCTCGGTGAATATCCGGTGCGCCATCGCCTGCGCAAACTCGACGTACGCCTCGTCGTTCATCGTTACGAACGATTGCAGCGGCGTGTTGGTGCGAATCCGGCGGACGGTACAAATCTCGCGGCTCGGTGCATCAAAAGTGGCCATCGAGGGGTACGGCACCGTACGCCGTAAAAATGTGTAAAACCCGCGGCGATAGCGATCCTCACCGGAACTGGTCGCCCAGTTGCGTTGTCCGTTGAACGCCGCCTGCCACAGGTTCGGCGGCTGCGGCGGATAAACCGATGGGCCGAACATTTTCTCGCTCTTCAAGCCACTCAACGCCAGCGCCTGGTCCCGCACCATTTCGGCTTCCAACCGGAAACGCGGCCCGCGACCAAGACGGATATTCCGAAAATCGCTCTTGGCCAAGTCGCCGTGCACCTTGGCCGATTGGCGGTAGGTGGCAGACATGACCATGGTCTTGAGAATGCCCTTCATGTCCCAGCCGTTTTCGCGGAACTCCACCGCGAGCCAGTCGAGCAGTTCGGGGTGATCCGGCAGGTTCCCCTGCGTCCCGAAATCCTCCTCCGTGTCCAGCAGACCGCGCCCGAAGAGCTGTGCCCAAAAACGGTTCACCGCGACGCGCGCTGTCAACGGGTTGTCCTCCTGCAGCAGCCATCTGGCAACGCCCATGCGGTTGTTCGGAGAATCCTTTTTCGGTTGATGAAACGCTCCCGGAAAACCGGCCTGCACCGTCTCGCCCTTGGACAAAAAGTTGCCTTTCACGAGCAGGTGCGTCTTGCGCTGACGATCCTTGGCCAGTTCCTGCATGTACGGGGTGGTGACGATCGAACGTCGCACGCCCTGCTCCTCTTTTTTCTTCGACTCGATTTGTTTGCGAACCGGATCAAGCTCCTTGGCGAAGGTCCGGTAGTGGGCCTCGATTTTTTTGCGTTGTGCGTCGCTGCGCTTGGCCTCCTCGACAAGCAGCACCGGCAGGATTTCCTTCGGAAATTCCGCGCCCTTCACGTCGAAATAAAACCCGCTCTTTTTGTCGTTATTGACGATCTTGATGAGCACCTCGTTTTCCCCTTGGCCAAGCGCGACCGTCACCGTCTCCTGCCCCGCTTTGGCGTCGCGCTTGGTTTTCTTTGTCAACACCTCACGGCCATTCACCCAGGCCTTGATCGCGTCGCCACTGCCAAGCGATAGGCGTTGCGAACCGGCGATCTCCGCCGTCAGCGTACGCCGCAGGTACACGGCTGAATGATCTCCCGGTTCCAATTCATGCACCTCGCCATCACGCCACTCCGGCTTGGCCTCCCATGCGATGTCCTTTTCGGCCTTGTCCTCACGAGCGAATACCTGCACCTCGGCCAGTGACAGGATCGGCTCGTTTCGCCCATCCACCGGCAGCAACTCCACCCGTACGGCGGAAATCTCACCCTCCGCCTGCACCGGGATGGCGAAGCCCTCGTCCGGTTTCGGGTTACCCTTGTTGTTTTTGAAAAAGTCCTGCTCGAACAGGGTTTTCCGGTCGGCATCCAGTGCCAGCACGCGGAAGGCGGACAACCGCTCCGGCGCTTCTTTCCGGTTCCACAACACCACCTGTGTCACATCGGTCGGCTTGGCCAACGCGACCTCCCACCACGGCGACTTGTCACTTGGGTTCTTCGTGTGGGTCACCGTCTTGTCAGTGAACAGGCCTGATGTGTTGCCATCGATCGCAAGCTTGGCCGGCCCGTCGTATGCCGTGGAGGACTGTCTGGCCTTGCCCAGCGGCGCGACGTTTAGGCCAATCGCATGGCTCTCCGGTGCATATGCCATCGCAAACGCAGCGTCAAATGAGTCCGCCTTGAATGGCCCGGCTATCTCCCAGTCGGACCGCTTTGGCTCCGGCTTGGCCAAGTCCCGTAGCGACTTTACCTCCCACTCACGCTGGCCCTTGGCCAACTCCGGCGAGTGGACATTAAGCTTGGCTTGAAGCGACTTGATCTCCCCGGCGATGTCGTCGAGTTTGTCTGTCTGCTCTTCGGTCGGATAGGGCAGTCGCGGCGAGTCGTCGCCACGATCCGCATCCTGGCTCTGGTTGAAGAATGCGTAAAACTGGTAGTACTCCTTTTGCGTGATCGGGTCGTATTTGTGGGTGTGGCACTTCGCGCAGCCCATCGTCAGCCCCATCCAAACCTGCATCGTTGTGTCCACCCGGTCGCGAACCGCCTCGGTGCGAAACTCCTCGTCGTCGGTGCCACCCTCGGTGTTCGTCTTGGTGTTGCGATGAAACGCCGTCGCGAGCAACTGGTCGCGTGTCGGTTCCGGCAAAAGGTCGCCGGCCAATTGCTCGATGGTGAACTGGTCGTACGGCATGTTTTGATTGAACGCCTCGATCACCCAGTCGCGATATTTCCAGATGACGCGCAACGGGTCCGAGCCGTAGCCGGCCGAGTCCGCGTAACGGGCGAGATCAAGCCAAACCCGCGCCCAGCGTTCGCCGTAGGCAGGACGGGACATCAGATCGTCCACCAGCAACTCGTAGGCATTGGAACGCTTGTCGTTCACGAACGCCTCCACCTCCCCGGGAGTGGGCGGCAGCCCGGTCAGGTCAAGCGACAGCCGACGGATGATCGTGTAGCGATCCGCCAAGTCGTTGGGCTGATGCCCCGTCGCCTCGAGCCCGGATAAGACAAAGTAATCGATCGCGTTTTTCACCCATTCACGATCGTCCACCGATGGGACGCCTGGCCGCACTGGTGGCACGAACGCCCAGTGCCGGGCGTAGGGTGCGCCCCCGTCGATCCATTTGCCGATGGACTCAATCTCCTCCGCGGTCAACTCGTGTCCGCTGTCCGCCGGCGGCATGATGTCGTCCTGATCGGTCGTCACCAAGCGGGCGTACAGTTCACTCGCGCCACGTTTTCCGGGTACGATCGCCGGCACGCCCTTTCGCTCGGCCAACGCCCCTTCGCGGACATCGAGCCGCAGGTCTGCCTTGCGGGATTCCTCGTCTGGTCCGTGGCAGGAAAAACAGTTGCGCGACAAAACCGGGCGGATGTCGCGGTTGTAATCCACCGACTCAGCATTCACCGCTTGGCCAAGCGCAAAAAACACCAAGCCAAGGCCCCAGCCAAAAAACTGTTGTTGCAGATAAAAACGCACGTCCTTCGGGGAAAACTGACATCGATTCTGGCGGCAGACCAGCCAATAGTTCCAATGAAAACTTGAACGATGCCCTTGGCCAAGCGAGGCTCCCGGTCACGTTTTATGGGAGACTCAGCCCAACCTCCACAATCCGACCTTCACAACGCCGTTCATGACGTGCCCATGCCGCCGTCGATCAAGGTGTTCGGCATCCTGCAAATTGTTTTTGGCTCGATGGGCTGTGTGTGCGGCGGTGCAGGGGCAGGATTAATCCTGCTGATGATGAAGAATGAGGAGTTCTCAATGGCATTCGGACAAGAGTTAACCGCAAGCCACACCGAGGGATACTCCAACCTACTGGTGATCACAGGTGTGATCGCCCTCCTGTTGAGTGTCTTCCAGATCATCACCGGCGTTGGGCTGCTCAAGAAGCGTAACTGGGGGCGAACCAGCTCCCTCCTTTATGCGGTCGTTACCATGCTGGTCTCAATCACGACCACCATCCTCACCATCAGCATGATGAAGGAAGGGCCAAACGTGGCGTTTACCCTGATCAGCACCATCGGCGGCGCGTTGTTTCAACTAATCTACCCGATCTGCATCCTGATCTTCCTAACGCGGCCTGCGGTGGTTGAGGCCTTGCGGAACCGGTGATGCCTCATCTCGGCCGCTGCGCCGGGGTCTTCCAGTTTTTGTGCCAGCGGAACTGCCACAGTTTCTCGTTGGCAGCCAACTCCGCGTGACCGTCGAAAAAAACCAGATTAATTGCTCCCGGTAGCGCGGTGTTTTTGTAATTGCGAGAGGGCACACTGGTGCCGCCGGCTGAGTATTTGTGGCGGGCCAAGGTGATGCGCGCCATGCCGGCGTTTTCCCCGGCGTTGCCGGTGGCCAGATTGGATGCCGGCCGATCCCGCTCCTGCGGCCAGGCGTCCACCCACATTGAGTCGGAGAAAATCGGACTCTCGCTCGTGTACCGCACATCGGAGTCCAGCCGAAACGCATTCTTCACCAGCGGAAACAACCCCGCTCCGTTGGGCCAGTCACCAGAATAAAACCAGCCGTTCAACGCATAACTTCCGGTCCACTTCGGCTCACGTGTGCCGGGGCGCATCTCGTTGCCCCACACCCAGGCCGAGCTTGCCGTGCCGGGCTTTCCTTTCTTGTACGGGGCACTTGGGCAGAGCCGGATCGCATCCACCTCGGAGTAATACTCGGCGATCGACGCCATCCACAGCATGTTCCGGCCCCTGTGAATTCCGCCATTGTACGAGGGTGTCTTTCCGGTTTCGTTCGAGTACAAAAAGAAACCCAACCCGAGTTGCTTCACGTTGTTCAGGCACTTCATCTCGGTGGCCTTGGCCTTCGCCTTGGCCAAGGCCGGCAACAGCAGGCCGGCAAGGATCGCGATGATGGCAATCACCACCAGCAATTCGATCAATGTGAATCCGGTTTTGTTTGAATCGCGATTTTTCATTGGACAACACCTACGGCTTGGCCACGATATAACCACCCTCCCGCTTGGCCAAGCGCAGAAAACCGCTGACTCCCCTTGGCCAATCCGCTA
>CAJXAU010000170.1 GCA_913050205.1 uncultured Verrucomicrobiota bacterium | reverse complement strand
ACAGCGCGACATTCGCCCGGGCGAGAAACGCGACGACATTTGAAGCGGTGCCGCCCGGACAACAGGAGACCAAAACCAAGCCAACCGCCATGCCCCGCGGTAAATCCAGCCAAAGTCCAATTCCCCAACCAAGTAACGGCATTACCACAAACTGCAGGCTGACTCCCCCAAGCAACGCCAACGGAACGAGGAACACCCGCTTGAAATCGTCCAGCGTCAGCGTCAACCCCATCCCCAGCATTATAATGCCGAGGCCGATTCGAATCAGCTTGCCCGAAACCCAATCAAACCCGCTTGGCCAAGCGAACGCCGCCACCGCCACTAGCACGGACCAAAGCGGGAAGAGGTTCGTTAGCCACTTGAAAAATGTCTGCACGCGCGAATTCAGACCGCTTGGCCAAGCGGCGACAACATAAAAATGGTGGCAGCACAGGCTTGGGCTTGTCTTGGCCAAGCGCCCGTTCTAGCTTCGCCACATGAAGTTTTTGGTCCGCTTTACACTCGCGCTTGGTATGGCCGGCATCGCCGCCATTACCCCTCTCCAAGCACAGGCCAACTCCCTTGAGACGCGTGCCCTGCGGGAGAACGTCAACCGACTCCAAAGCCAGCTCGACGACCTGACGCTGTCGTACAGTGCCCTAAAGAAGGAGTTGGACTCCTTGCGAAGTGAGCTGCGCAAAGTACGGGCGCAATCCTCCCAAAAAGATCCCAGCGCAGCCACCCGAGGTGACATCGAGAATCTCGCCAAGACCATCCGTGAGGTGGACCGCAAGAGATCAGCGGACAAAGAGTTAATTCTCAAGGAAATGAAGAGCCTCGTGCGAAACATTCCCAAAAGCCGGCCAAACACATCACCACCAGCCACTCCGCCGCGCTCCCAAAAGGGATTTGAACACTCTGTGCAAAGCGGGGAAACGATCTCGGCAATCATTGCCGCCTACAACGAGGTACTGAAAAATCAGGGAACGAAAAAGCGAATCACATTGAAGTCAGTGCTGACAGCAAACCCGAAGCTCAACCCTCGATCCATCCAAATTGGTCAGGTTTTATTCATACCTGATCCTCGTTAAAAACAGACGTCGCACAGTTTTCTCGGTCACACATGTCCCTCCCGTGGCAAACAATTCTTTGGGCACTACCACTTGGCTGGGTCCTGTTCGCGCTCGTATTTTTCTGGGCGATGCCCCGTTTTGACTTTCGAGTCGGCTCCACTGACGTGGTCGTTGAATGGATGGGCATTGCTGTGAGAAGAGTGCCCATTTCAGACATCAGCCGCATCTCCAAGCGACTCAAGGGGAAACCGGAAATCTGGCGAAACACTCTACGAGCCAACCACCGCATGCTGGTGATATATCGCAAGGGCAACTCCCGTCCGCTTTTGATCACGCCAAGCAACCGTTACGTTTTCCGTAACAAACTTGAGTCCGCAATGGACCGAGCCTCCTAATTTAGGGCGCCAATCCCTGCCGTGCATAAATCGGGCGGTACCCGCGAAAACGAACCGCAAACTTGGTCTGCATCCCGATAGCCAGTTTGGCCCACTTACCCAACCGAATTTTCTGCCGCTCATCCGAAAGCACATTGTAATTGATTCGCCGCATCTTCTGCAACAACCGCCAATAGATGGCGGCCATCGCCTCAAGGATGAGAACGTCTCCGCGATGCTTGGCGGGCAGCGACTCTGCGGTCAACTTGTAATAGGCCCAGGCACGGTCGGCCAATTCACGCACCACGTTTTCAAACCCCACGCTTGTGTCACCGTCGAGGATCGACTGTTCACTGACGCCATGTTTCGCAAGCAGCGACTGGGGCAGATAAATCCTGCCCCGCTCGGCATCCTCAGCGACATCGCGTAATATGTTCGTTAACTGCAGCGCTTGGCCAATATTTTCCGCGTAGGCATCCGCTTGGCCAAGCTCACAACCGAGAACCCGCACGGTCAGCAACCCCACTACCGATGCGGCCCGATAGCAGTACAACTTGAGTTCCTCGAGATCGGCGTAACGCACCTTCTCCAAGTCGGTCTCCATGCCGGTGATCAACTCGTCGAACAATTCAAACGGCAGTTTATGACGCTTAATAAATGGAGCCAGTTCGCGGCAAATCTTGTTTTCCGTCTCACCACCTTCACAGGTCAGACGGATATCTTCGCGCCAAGCCTGAAGCCCCTCGACGCGCTTGGCCTTTGGGATGTCATCATCATCCGCGACGTCATCCACCATCCGGCAAAAGGCATATAACGCGGTCATCGCCTCGCGTTTGGCTTTTGGTAGCAGAACAAAAGCAGCCGCCAGATTGGAACCGCTCTTGGCTGTGACCTGTTGGCTCTGAACCGGCTCGCTCACGACTCCCCTGAATCAGACGAACTGTCGGAAGGCCGCTTGGGATTAAGGGGCGGCAATCCGCCTGTCTCGGAGAGCGTGGGATTACGTTTGCGATGATCCCGGCGGCGCCTTTTGTGACGTTTGCGTTTTTTCTTACGGTCACCCTCCTCCCCCGGTGCTCGGGGGGCTGATTTGGTCAGTCGATGTGTGCGTTGGGATTTGCTCGAGCTGCCGCCAGCACGATGCGTCGCCAGCACGAACAGGAGAATAATGATTCCCAGCCCAACCGCTACGCCGATGATCAAAACGGGGCCAGCGAGGGAATCGAAAAAACCGTTGCCGGTACTCGGTGATCCGGGATTCAGCAGGGCAAGAATGTTGTGTGTTTTTTCCATTTAGCGACTATTCATCGTCTGTCTTGGGCGCGATTTTCAAGCGAGTGATTCGATAACGCAACGCATGACGACTGATCTCAAGCTTTTGCGCTGCCCGGCTAAGGTTGTTGTCATTTCGTGCCAACTCATTCTTGATCATGTTGCGCTCGAACGAGGCCAATGCCTCCTCCAATCCGAGACCGTCATAACTCGTTTCCGAATTATCAACTTTTCGCAACCGGGTCTCGAGTTGAAAATCAGGAAGATTGGTGGGATGAATCTCCTCCCTTGTGGCAAGGATTACCGCACGTTCAATCGTGTTCCTCAACTCCCGAACGTTTCCCGGCCAATGGTGCGACGTCAGGATATGTTTGACCTCTGTTGTAAGTGGCTCGAATTGCTTGTTCATCTTGCGGCCGAACTTCGAGAGAAAATGTTCAGCCAACAACACTACATCTCCCTCACGATCACGCAATGGGGATACTCGCAATTGCACCACGTTTAGACGGTGGTACAAATCCTCACGAAACTCCCCTTCCTCGATCGCCTCGATGATATCCCGATTGGTGGCCGCAACAATTCGCACATCGACCTTGTGTTCCTCCGTTCCGCCCACTCTGACGAAGGTTCCGTCTTCCAGAAAACGAAGCAGCTTGGCCTGAAGGGATCGTGACATTTCTCCGATCTCATCAAGAAACAACGTCCCCGCATTTGCCTCCTCCACCTGTCCGATCTTTTGTTTGATCGCCCCGGTGAACGCCCCTTTTTCGTGCCCAAAAAGCTCACTCTCCAGCAGTGATTCAGGAATGGCGGCACAGTTCAGACGAACGTAGTTTTCCTCTCGTCGCTGGCTGGCTTGATGAATGGAGCCGGCAACCAATTCCTTCCCCGTACCGCTCTCGCCCAATATCAACACCGTGGCTTCGGTCGGCCCAACAGTGCAGATCATCTGGCGCAGCTCCTTCATGCTGTCATTGTTACCAATGATGTCGTCGATCTGATACCCTTGGCTTAGTCGCGCCTTGAGACTGGTGTTTTGGCGGATCAACTCGTGGCGCTCCGCACAGCGGTTGACCGAGTGCAATAACTCCTCAGGCTCAAACGGCTTGGAAAGGTAATCGACCGCACCGGCCTGAATCGCCTCCACCGCCAGTTTCGGCGTGGCATAGGCCGTGATCATCAGCATCGGGAGATCCGGCCAACGCTCGTGGGATTCCCGGAGGAACTCGTATCCGCTCATGCCACCCAACCGCGCATCGGTGATGACCATGAAATAATTGTTCTGCGCCACCGCCTCGATCCCCTCTTCAGCCGATTCCACCGCATCGGTCTTGTAGCCGTGCGACTCCAGCACAATCTTGAGCGACTCACGCATATTGCGTTCATCGTCCACGATCAGCAGCTTTGGCAGTTTGGATTTCACTTTTGAAACCGGATAGGACTCCTCCCGGGGAACACTAGTTGGAAACGAGTATATTTTCCAAGTTCGGAATCAATCGTCACCGTTCCGCCGTAAAGTTCGGTGTTGTGTTTCACGATGGCTAACCCTAGGCCGGTCCCCTTCTCTTTGGTTGTGTGGTACGGCTCAAACACCTTCGCAATCTGGTCTGGAGGGATTCCCGGTCCGTTGTCCTCAATCATGACTTGAAAGGAATAATCCCCACCGTAAACGGTCTTAATATGTATCTCCCCATCCTTTCCAAGCGCCTCTCGGGCGTTCTGCAAAATATTCACAAACACTTCGCTGATATGGCCCGTTTGGGCCAATAGCGGCGGCAGCGCAATCCCGTAATTACGCCGAATACGAATCTCGAATTTGTTTCCCTTTGGAAAAACTTGGTCAATCGCCGCCTCGAGGACATCGTTAATGTCCAGCTTGGCCAAGCGACCCTCGACCAACTGGGCGTACCCCATCAGCTTGGTGATCACTTGATCCGCCCGGTTCACCTCTTCGCGAACCAACTTGACCTGTTTTTGCAGCGACTCGTTATCGCCTGCCGCTTGGCCAAGCGCAAATACCGCATTATTGATGATGCCAAGCGGGTTCTTAACCTGATGAGCGATCTCCGCAGCCAGACGCCCTGATGCCTGTAATTGGCTTTGGCGTCGATCGAACTCGCCCTCCTCCGCATCCATACGACGTTGTTTATCGATCAACACCTGAAGCCCGTAACAACATGTCGTCATTAACAC
>CAJXAU010000169.1 GCA_913050205.1 uncultured Verrucomicrobiota bacterium | reverse complement strand
GTCGCGGTATCCATCCAGTCCGAACCGATCTCGGAAAAGCCATCGGGATCATCACGTACGAACAGTTCCATGCCCAGTTTCTCGTTGTATTCGGGCAGGTCGTTGTCGGAGACATCGGCATTCAAGGCGCGGATGGAACTGTTGATGAACTCAATGGGGGACTTGATTTTTTCGCGATACCCCACGTCCTGCCAGAAGGCGTTTTGTTGCTTTACCGGGTCGAGGATGGAGTGCATCACTCGCGCGATATTTCCGGCCGGTTCGCTTGAGTGCCAAGTGCTTACAGCATTGTCCATCAGTTCAAGCAATTCCGGTGCAGCGGTTCGTTTGTGGTAGCTCTCAAGGCTGATTTCGTCCGAGACAAATTTGTTGACCAATTTCAGGCAGATGAATTCGCTGGTGGAGGGGTGTTCTACCATCCGGTCGATCACGGTGATGGCGTCCTGCACTCCACGAATTCCCCGCTGGTTGGCGCGGGTGCGAACCTGATGCTCCGTGCCCTTGAAAAAAGTTTTCATCCCGAGATGATGTTGGTCGGGGTCGAAACGAAAAGTCCACACGCCGTTCGGATCACCATTTTCGATGCTGCCGGGAAGGGTTTTGCGTTCAATCAACCTCGGGCGAATGGAGAGGTCGGAGCTGTTCCTGGTCGTGTTATGAACCTGCAGGGCCAGGACGTTTTGCGCTTGGCCAGTTTTTAACAGGCCAAAATGATCCTTGAGGTTGATGATCATCGGCTTGGCCGTGACTTCGTGGCCGGCATTGGCCTCGGCATCAAACGGCGGCGGGAATCCAGTGAAATTCATCGTCTCGCTTCGACCTATCTCGATTCCGTTCAGGTATGCCACGAATCCATCGTCGTACTCCACATGCAGCATCAGGTTGTCCAGCTCGTGGGGATCACCGATGGTAAACGTGTGGCGCAGGTAGAGGGACATGAACTTGTTACGCATATCGCGGACGATGGTTGCGTCGTCATCATCGCCATAACCGATGCTGACCTTGCCCCGGAACCATGAGGTGTCGTTGAAACCGGGCTTGGTCCAGTCGAGGGTTGCGATGGTATCATTTCCAACGCGCTTGCCGGATGGCTCCTTTTTGCCCTTGAAGTAACGCCAAACGCGGCCAGTTTGAATTTTGCTGATGTCCTTGTATTGGGCGCTCACGTCGATGAACGGTTCGCGTGCCGATTGGGGGAACGGCTTCACGTCGCTTGGCCAAGCCTTGCGGATTGTCCAGCCGGTGAACGCCTTGGAGAGCTCCTCGATATCCTTCTGCGTGTAGCGGTTGTCTACGCCAAAACCGAATAACTCGAGAATCTCGCGGGCATAGTTTTCGTTCGGTTCCTTCTTTTCGTTGAGGACGTTGTCGAGATAGATGAGCATCGAGGGGCTTGTGGCGCTGTAAAGCAGCAGGTCACCGAAATTTCCGAGGGCGTTTTGGTAAAAGAACTCGTACTCCTGATATTCCATCTGGGCCGCTTCCTGTTCGGCCTGATTGTCGCTGATCGATTCATCGCCGTTTGAATCCTCCACATCCTCGAGGTATTCCACCAATTTATCGTAGTCGGTGGTGAAGTGGTTTTCCCAAAATTCGCCGAGCACAGTCTGTAACTGGCGGCGCGAATAAATGCCGCGCAGATGGACGAGTTGCTGAAGCGACTTGATATTTTTGATGCGCTTGACCGCAGGCACGTCGAGCTTGGTTTGCTGCACAAGCTCTGGAATCATTGTGAGGTCGTTGCTGGTGAGTTTGTCATTGTGCACCTGCACGGCCAGCACGTTTTCGCCCTCATTTAACAGACCAAGGTGTCGGGTGATGTTGAAATCCTCGGGGCTGCCAGCCTCATGGGAGCGCTTGGCCTTGGTGTTAAACCGGGCAGCTCCCTCGATGTTCGCCCGGGCCACTTCGCGGCCATTCAGATAGGCGATGAAGCCGTCATCGTAATCCACCCTTAAGATGAGTTGTTCGATGTCGTCCTTATTCCGCATTTGGAATGTGCGCCGTATGAATAGGCTGAGGTAACCCGGCTGGCCCGGCTCAGTTGGAGTATCCTCGTAAAAACGCATGTCGCGAAGGCGCGTGCGATCGTCGCCATCCCCGTAGCCAAAACCGGACTGGCCGGACTCCCACTGGCTGTCATCGAATGCCAAGGCTCGCCAGGTCCGCGGAGGCTGTTTCGTGCCTTTGAAATATCTCCACGTGTCCCCGTCTTCAACGTGCAATTTGTCTTTTACTGGTTCGTAATTGTAGAACAACTCGGCCTCCTTTTCCTCGAGCTTCGGGTTCTTTTGCCACTGGGGAACATTGGGGCGTAACTGAGACTTGATGTACGGCTCAATCCCCATCGACTCGATCTGGGTGACGTCATCGAGGTGCGGACCGTAGGCGATCCGATTCAACAAGTGCCCAATTTTTTTCGCTTGGCCAAGACTCCAGACCGGGTTGATGCCAAAGGGGGGCACTTCCGCTTCTTCGTGTTCCGGGAAAAGATAAAAACCGGGCTCGACTTCAAAATGCTGTCCACCGGAAAAGGGAGTATTGGGCAGCTTGGCGGTGTGACCGGCTCGGACGCGCATGAAGCGAATTGGTTTATCGTCCGGAAAACGGAACGTGACCAAGCCCTCTTCGCCCGCCATCGTCCCGGCGACGATCGGCTGCCAGCCGGCGTTGACGTCGTTGCTGATTTCCAGCACGGCACTTTGGTAGCCGGACGGCACATGCACACTGACGACTACGTCTTCGCCGCTCACCTCGGTGGCGTAAATGAACGGCTCATCATTTTCAGCATGAAGCGAACCTCCCAATAAAGACGTGCCAAGCGCAAGCGTCAGGGTGGTTTTTAAAACTCGTTCAAACCAACTATGCATGTCGGAATGAGTAGCACTCAGTGGGCCAAGTGTCAAAAGTCGCTGAGCGCTAAAAAACGGCGTATTTGTTTGGCGCTAGTCGGCTCAAAGCGTGAACTTCACGCATGAATTGTGTCGAGAGCACCATCGCTTGGCCAAGTGCTTGGCCAAGCGAAAAGGGTTGGAGCTGGGCGCGGTTTCGATTTCAATTGGGCCGATGCAATTAACCAAGCGCACATTCCTAAAAACAACAGGCCTCGCCTCGGTCGGAGTTGGGCTGGGCGGGCTCACAACCGCGTCAGCTGCGCCGATCAAGCGCAAAGGCAAATCAAGACTCAACCTCAGTCTGGCGGCCTACAGTTTTCGTGACTATTTCAAAACTGCAACACACCAGCAAAATCGACCTTCTAAAGCGAAGTCGATCACAATGCATGACTTCATCGACTATTGCGCTGATCAGGGTTTGGCAGGGGCTGAGTTGACCAGTTACTATCTCGATCAAGCCATCAACAAAGCCGATTTGCTGAAGTTAAAACGGCATGCGTTCCTGCGGGGTGTGGCCATCAGCGGAACGGCTGTCGGGAACACGTTCACTCATGGGAAAGGGGCGAAACGTGACGCGCAGGTGGCTCATGTCAAAAAGTGGGTCGACAACGCTGCCATCATGGGGGCTCCGCATGTCCGAGTGTTCGCCGGTAACGCCAATGGATTATCGCTTGCGGAAGCGCAGCGAAATTGCATCGAGGTCTTGGAGGAGGTCGGGGAGTATGCTGGAAAGCGAGGGGTGTTTTTGGGGATCGAAAATCACGGTGGAATCGTCGCTGAAGCTGACAGCTTGCTGAAAATCGTCGAGGCGACTAAGAGCCGATGGGTGGGTATCAATCTCGATACCGGTAATTTTCACACGGATGACGTGTACGGCGATATTGAGAGATGCGTGCCTTACGCGGTAAACGTCCAACTCAAGGTGGAAATTCGCCCTCGCGGCGCCAAGCAGAAAAGCCCGGCGGATATCGCCCGCCTCGTTGGCATCCTGCGGAAGGGCAACTATCAGGGTTTCGTTGCTTTGGAATACGAGGCAGCAGCCAATCCTTGGACGGCTGTGCCTCAGTGGCTCGCCAAATTGAAGGAAGCGGTCAACGGGTAGTCCCGCTTGGCCAAGCGTTCATGACCGCCCCGGATCTGCGCGGAAAACTGAAGCCCGTTCTCGATCCCGAAAGCGGTTCACAACTGGTTCGGCACGTCCACGATTGCATCGTGTTTCGACTCAGCCTTGCCACGACGGACAAAACGGATGGCTTTAAAGCCAGGCTCCGCACCACGCTTGGCCAAGCGCGTGAGTTAAACGAGGCAATTGTTGAAGGTGTCGAGAGTGGCGAAACTCTCAGCGCCAACGGGGGATGGGTGGATTATCCAATGCAACGCGAGGGTGCAGAATGGGTGTTCCGTATCACATTGCAGGAAGTCGGCTTTTTCCATGCCACGGCGTACATCGAGGATGCCTCCGGATTTCAACATTGGCCAAGCGGCGGTAACATCAGACTGAGCGTTCACCCGCATCACATCCGGTCTGGCAACACGATTTATTGCGCATTCACCCGGTTGTTTGGCAAATCCAAACCCGCCAACGCCGAGGCGATTGAATCAATGTCACCCGAAGCGACGAAGCTCGAAAAGGATGGATGGACCGTCATCCCGCCAAGCGGCACGTTGCGTGACTTGAAGGCGGAACTCCCTCATGTGCTTGAGCGGTTGAAATGCAAATGGCTTCACCTCCTGCCGGTCAATCCGACCCCGACCACACCCAATACTCGCATGGGGCGCTACGGTAGTCCTTACGCTGCTCTCGATTTAACGTCCATCGACCCCGCTCTGGTCGAGTTTGACCGCGAAGCGACCGGGGTCGAGCAATTCGTAGAGTTGGCCGACGAGACGCATCGACTGGGCGGCTATCTCATGCTTGATTTGGTGATCAATCACACCGGATGGGGAAGTTATTTGCAGGAGCATTTTCCGGAATACTTTCGGCGATCCGATGAAGGCAAGTTCGAGAG
>CAJXAU010000168.1 GCA_913050205.1 uncultured Verrucomicrobiota bacterium | reverse complement strand
ACTGGCAGTCCGGTTTTCTGCCGGGCATCTATCAGGGCACGCACATCAACACCCGACATACGTCGGTCGACAAGTTGATCGAACACATAAAAAACCGCAGCCTCTCGCTTGGCGAGCAGCGGCGCCAGCTGGACTTTATTCAACAGCTCAATAGTGCACACGCCGCCAAGCGGCAAAAGGACGCGCAGCTCGAGGCGCGCATCCAATCGTTTGAATTGGCGTACCGGATGCAGATGGAAGCGGCGGATGTGTTTGATATCAACCGCGAGCCAAAACACATCCGCGAGTTGTACGGCAAGGGCACACAGGCAAGACAATTGCTGATCGCACGGAGGCTGGTGGAGCGTGGGGTGCGCTTTGTGCAGGTGTGGCACGGCAGCGGTCAGCCATGGGACAATCACGACGACATCGAGGTCAATCACCGAAAACTGGCCGGCCAATGTGACCAGGCGATCGGGGCTTTATTACAGGACTTGAAACAGCGTGGTTTGCTGGAGGAGACGCTCGTGCTGTGGGGCGGAGAGTTTGGCCGCACACCGACGGTCGAGTTGCCCACGCCCGGTGCCAATGCCGGAAAGATCAACGGCCGCGACCACAACCACCACGGTTTCACGATGTGGATGGCCGGTGGCGGCGCCAAGGGCGGGACGATCTACGGGGCAACGGACGAATTCGGGTTTAGAGCAGAGGAAAACCGAATGCACGTACATGACCTGCACGCGACGATGCTGGCGATGCTGGGGTTCGATCACGAGAAGTTCACCTACCGCCACGCAGGTCGGGATTTCCGCCTGACCGATGTCCACGGCAAAGTCGTTCACGACCTGATCGCTTAAACCAGTTAGCGGTGTCCGGTTTTTTTATTACCCCCAAAGTTGGCGGTCGAGGGTGCGGTATTGAAGGGTTTCGGAGAGATGTTCGCTGGTGATTTCGCTTGAGTCGGCGAGGTCGGCGATGGTGCGGCTGACCTTGAGAATGCGGTCGTAGGCACGGGCGCTCAGGTTCAATTCGCTCATCGCCATTCGCAGAAGATTCTTCGGTTCATCGCCGAGTTGGCAATGTTGCTTGATCTCCCGCGCCTGCATCCGTGCGTTGCAGGTGATCCGTGCGTTACCGTCAAACCGCGTCTCCTGCACTTGTCTGGCGGCGATGACTCGTTCACGAATGGAGGCCGAAGATTCGCCGTCGCGTTTGGCCGTGATTTCCTGAAACTTCACCTGCGGCACCTCGACGTGCAGGTCAACCCGATCGAGCAACGGCCCGCTGATTCGTCCGAGGTAGTTTTGAATCTCGCGAGGCGAACTGCTGGATTCACCCGGCATCTTTCCGTCCGGAGTGGGGTTCATCGCGGCGATCAACATGAACGCCGAGGGAAACGTCATTGAGCCGGCCGCACGCGAGATGGTGACCGTGCCTTCCTCAAGTGGTTGACGCATGGTCTCGAGCACGTTGCGCTTGAACTCCGGCAGTTCGTCGAGAAACAGCACGCCGTTGTGCGCCAGCGAAATTTCACCCGGGGTCGGGTTAATGTTGCCGCCCAACAGACCGGCGTCGCTGACCGTATGGTGCGGTGCGCGGAACGGTCGCCGTGTCACGAGGGCCTGTCCCGGTTGCAATTGGCCCACGATGCTGTGGACGCGCGTGACCTCGAGCGCCTCGTCCAGCGTGAGTGGTGGCAGGATGCCGGGGAGCCGCTTGGCCAACATCGACTTACCGGTGCCGGGTGGCCCGATCATCAGCAGATTGTGACCACCGGCTGCGGCGATCTCGAGCGCGCGCTTGACCGATTCCTGCCCCTTGACGTCCGCAAAGTCCGGCCCGTCAACGTCCTGTACGGCAAACAGTTTGCCGATGTCGACCCGCTTTGGCTCGATCTCCTCGCGCCTTTCGAGAAACGCTGCGGCTTCGCGAAGGTTGGCAATGGGAAAAATATTGAGGCCATCGACAACAGCAGCTTCGGCGGCGTTGTCAACGGGGACGAGCATTCCCTCCATCCCCATCGCCCGCGCCTGAATGGCGATCGGGAGTACGCCCTTGACCGGCCGCACGGCTCCGGTGAGCGCCAGTTCACCGATCATCATCAGCCGGTCGAGTTTGTTCGACTCGATTTGTTCGCTTGCGGCGAGCATGCCAATGGCGATTGGTAGATCAAAGCTGGGGCCCTCTTTGCGAATGTCAGCCGGGGCGAGGTTGATCGTTGTGCGGCCAAGCGGCATCTTGAAACCGGAGTTGCCGAGCGCCGTTGTTACGCGGTCACGCGATTCCCGCACAGCGGCGTCCGGCAGGCCGACGATCACCGTGAGTGTTTCCCCGTAGCCATCGTTCACCTCCACCTCCACGGGATAAGCAACAATCCCCTGAACGGCTGAGCAGTGAACCTTGGCGAGCATGATTATTCCTTTTTAGTTTTGCGGTTGACGCGCTTGGCCAAGCGGGCCTTGTCGATCACCGCGAGCTTGTGCAGGCCGGAGGCGATTTTTTCGTGTTCGTCGAACGCCTCGAGTTTGAAGTGAAACTGGTTTTCCTCTGAACGCAACACCTGTGCCCGACAGGCCACTTGGCTGCCGGTGGGAGTCGGGGCGAGGTGTTCAATGTCCACCGCCATACCGACCGTACTTTCGCGGGCCTCAAGGTGGGGCAGCATTGCCTCGCGTGCGGAGTGCTCCATGAACCAGATCAGCCACGGCGTGGATAACACAGACGGCATGCCGTCTTCCGCGAAATCAATTGCGTGCTGTTTCTCAGCGATGAATGTGACTTCAGCGGTGGCTCCGGGGCGGGGGCGTGATTTCATTCGATGTGTTCCGTTTGGATTATTCCGGGGCCATTAAACCTTAAGTTGGTGCGCTTGGCCAAGCGTGTTGTGCAAAAACCGCGAGCCTGACCTGAAATTTCTTCTTTTCAAAACTGTGCCGGAACGGTTGGATTGTGCCTGTCGAGGCATCCTGACCGGTGTCGCGGCCGGTTTCGGCGGATATTTCCCCGGGCCGAAGACAATCGTCTTGCCGGATCGGGATGGGCATACGTTGCGCATTCGGGGGCCAAGCGCACCAGCGATTCCGGCGTGCTGATGAAAACAGAGACATTATCCATTCACTCGGTGTTGCGGCGCAGGTGGTGCCGCGATTTTCTTTTCCACATTCACCCGTTGCCCGGAGGGCGTTTGTCCTGATGAAAATACTGCCATCCACACTGCTGTCCGCAAGGAGGAATGGGACGTCCGGCAGGCGGAATGTGGATCAGTTGCTGAAGCTGATCGGTATCGTGCTGGTGTTTGTGCTTCTGTCGAGTTTTGCCTTTCATTTGTTTATGAAGGCGGAGGGCAGGGAGGATAACTACGTTTGGTTTGACGGCTTTTACTGGACGATGGTGACCATGTCCACGCTGGGTTACGGCGATATCGCATTCAACGATTGGCCAGGCAAGCTGTTCTCCGTGGGGGTGATGCTGTTCGGGATGATGTCGATGCTCGTTATCCTGCCGTTCGCGTTTATTCGATTCGCCTATGAGCCGTGGATGGAGGCACAGAACGAGGCACGCACCCCGAGGCAGCTCGACCCCAACATGCGGGAACACGTGATTCTCACGAATTTCGATCCTGTCTCTCGCGCGCTGATTCACAAGTTGGGCCAGTACAACATCGATTACGTGCTGCTCGTTCGCGACAAGGAAGAGGCGCTTCGTCTACACGACGAGGGCTACTCGGTGGCAGTCGGCGAATTGGACGATCCGGATTTTTACAGCAACGTCCGTGTTCAGCAGTGCGCCATGGTGGTGGCCACCGGCAAGGATGAGGCCAACGCCAACATCGCCTTCACTGTGCGTGAATTGGTCGATAATCGTGTGCGGGTGGTGACGCTGGCCAAGTCCGAGGCTTCCGTTGATATCCTCGAGTTGGCCGGCAGTACCAACGTCATCCGCCTGGGTGAACTGCTTGGGCAGTTCCTCGCACGGCGTACCATCGCCAACGACGCCATGGCGCATGTGATCGGTCACTTCGACGAACTACTCATCGCAGAGGCAATGGTCATGGGAACGCCGCTTGTTGGTAAGACGCTTGCAGAGTGCAACTTCCGCGAGATGACCAACACCAGCGTCGTCGGGGTGTGGGAGCGCGGCGAATACAAAGGCGCCGGCCCCGACTCCAAGGTCAGCGACAGCACCGTGCTTGTGTTGGCTGGGTCGAAGGAAATGATCCAGCACTACAATCAGATTTTCTGCATCTATCAAAAAGAGGAATCACACATCGTCATCCTCGGTGGCGGTCGGGTGGGGCGGGCCACGGCTCGCGCCCTGGCAAAGCGGGGCCTCAAATACATGATCGTCGAGGAACTGCCGGAACGCATTCGCAACGAGAAATATTATGTGCAGGGCAGCGCGGCCCGAATTGAAGTTCTTGAGAAGGCAAACATCGCTGACGCCTCAGCGGTCATCATCACCACCGGCGATGATGACACGAATATATACCTCACCATCTACTGCCGCAAACTGCACCCGGATATTCAGATCATCAGCCGAGCCAACCGCGAACGCAACGTCAGCACGCTCCACCGGGCGGGTGCTGACTTCGTCGCGTCGTACGCCTCGATGGGAGCCAACATCATCTTCAATCTCCTCAAACACAGCGACATTCTCATGCTGGCGGAAGGGTTGAACGTCTTTCGTATCGAACTGCCGGAGCACCTCGAAGGCAAGTCGTTGATTGAGTCGGAGATCCGCGAACGCACTGGTTGCAGTGTCATCGCCATCCAGCGCGAAGTCGACGGCAAGGATACCCACCTCGTCCACCTCGAGCCGACTGAGGTGCTCAGTGCGGACGACGAACTTGTCCTCATCGGCACAATTGAGTCCGAGGAGACCTTCCTTAAGACCTACGTCAACCCACAGTTGTAAATCCCCCCGCTTGGCCAAGCGCTTG
>CAJXAU010000167.1 GCA_913050205.1 uncultured Verrucomicrobiota bacterium | reverse complement strand
ACGCCAACGGTTTCGAGTTGGCCGTGCCGGACATGGTGAAAAAGGCGAAGGAGGCGCTCTCGATCGGGATCACTGAACTGCACATTGTCGGTGGACTGCACCCATCATTGCCTTACAGCTACTACACCGACATGGTGCGCGAGTTGAAGGCAGTGGACGACCGACTGCAGCTCAAGTGTTTCACCGCGATCGAGATCATGCACCTCGCTTGGCTTACAAAAAAAACGGTGGCGGAGGTGCTGGAGGAACTCAAGTCGCTTGGGCTGGATTCCCTGACCGGTGGTGGAGCGGAGATTTTTCAACAAGAGGTGCGGGATCGGATCGCCCGGGGCAAGGAGACTGCTGAGGAATACCTAGACGTTCACCGCACGTGGCACCGGCTTGGCGGCCATAGCACATGCACGATGTTATTCGGCCACCTCGAAACGATGGCGGATCGAGTCGACCACATGCGGCAGTTGCGCGAATTGCAGGATGAGACTGGCGGGTTCACCGGCTTTATTCCACTGCCGTATCAGCCGGAAAACAACGAGATCCCGGTCAAGCATCCGCCCACGGGATTTGATTCCCTCCGCACACTGGCAGTGGCGAGGCTTTATTTGGACAACTTCGACCACATCACCGCCTACTGGGTTGGCATGGGGATGAACCTTGCGCAGGTGGCACTAAATTACGGTGCGGACGATGTGCACGGCACGATCATCGAGGAGAAGATTTTTCACATGGCCGGGGCTGGCAGTCCGCAGTTGCAGACCGAGACGGAAATGATCCGGGCGATTCGCGAGGCGGGCCGGGTGCCGGTGCAGCGCGACACGTTTTATCGGCCGATCCGAGAATGGCAGGAGGAGGCGCTGGCCACGGCCTGACATGGGTACAGCGAAAACCAAGCGCTTGGCCAAGCGCATCGGCTCAGTGCCTTACCTGAATTCGGCTCCGCTCACCTACGGGATTGAAAACGAAACCGAGTTCCTGCCGCCCAGCCAGTTGGCCAAGCGGCTACGAACCGGTGAGTTCGACGCCGGCTTGGTCAGTCTCACCGAGGTGCTGCACCACGACCTGTACGACATCCTCGACGGTGTGGCAGTGGCGAGCGACGGCCCGGTGAAAAGCGTTTTTCTCGCGCACAAAAAACCGCTCGCCGAGACGGAGGTCATTCATTGCGACACCGCCTCGCTGTCCAGCGTGAACCTGCTCAAGGTAATCCTGGCGCATCACGGATTGTCGCCCCGCCTTGAGCCGTTCGGGGACTACGCCCAGGCGGCTGAGCGGGATGCCGTGCTGCTGATCGGCAATCCCGGCATTGAATTTTTGCGGCAGCCGCATGAGCATCAAATCCTCGACCTTGGCCAAGCTTGGCGAGAGGCGACCGGCCTGCCGTTCGTTTTTGCCGTGTGGGCGATCCGCCGCGATTGCAGCGATCCCGCGCTTGGCCAAAAGCTGTTGCAGGCCAAGTGCGCCGGGCTGGCGAACCTCGACGAGATCATCGCCCAAAACGATGAGTTCGACGCTGAGCTTCGCGCCGCCTATCTCCGAGAGCACATCCGTTTTGATTTGGGCAAAAAGGAAAAACAGGGTATCGCGGAATTTGTTCGTCGCCTCCGCGAAGTCTCATCCGATCCGGTTTTTGATCCTCATTTCATCTCCGCAAATTAGCGGTAACACTTGGCCAAGCGCTTGGTCGGTCGTGAAAAACAGTTTGGGAGAGCTGTTCCGTTTGCTAGGCTTTTGCGCGGTGATGAAGAAGGGTTTCCTTTTCGCTTTATTGATTGGCTCGGTGGGTTGCGGCAGCGTTGGGCAGGTGTCCATTTCCGATCAGCGCCTGGTTTCAAAACCGAACATGTTGTTTTCGCAGAGCGGGGTGTTCATTTATCAAAACCGGCTGATCGCGCAGATCGAGCCCGGGTCGGCTGCATCGGGCGGGGGGCAGGCGGCTGGCTGTACTTCCTGCAAATAAAATGCGCCCGGTTATTCCAAGGTTACTTGCCTCCGTTGTTCTATTCGTAGGGTTGGTCGCATTGTCGGCCCAAGCGCCGGTGTCGGTTCCTTCGTTTCAATTAAAGAAATTCGGCAGCAATGAGACGGTGTCGCTTGACCAGTTTGGGGACGGAGTCGTGGTGCTGGATTTTTTTGCCTACTGGTGTGTGCCGTGTCGCCGGGTGTCCACGGAACTGGAGGAGCATGTGCAACAATATTACTCCGGGAAGAACGGCAACCCGGCCGGGAAGTCAGTGCAGGTGCTCTCGCTCAATATTGAACAGGGCAGGGCAGCGAGGACGCGGCAATACATTCGGCAGACCGGGGCAAGCCTCGTGCTGGATGATATCGACGGCGAAGTCTACAAGTCGCTGGGTGGCCGGGGTATCCCCTATGTGATTGTCCTTGAGAAACAGGGAGGAAGCTGGGCCGTGCTTTATGCACATGCCGGCTACGAGGGGGTTGAGAAAATCCGTCAAGTTATCGATTCCGTCGGTGTGGCAGAAGAGGTGCCCCGCAGCGAATCGGCGGTGTCGTTGTTGACGGCCCATGCGCTTGAGGTCGGGGCGGAGGGGTTGTGGGCTGACGATATTCTTTTGACGGACACGACAGCCACGCATGTATACACAATGGGAAAAACGGAGTTCCGTACCTCGTACAGTTTCAGCACGCTTGAGCTGGACTACGACCCAGCGGAAGAATTGTTCGTGAATTGGCGCGAACCGGCCAACGTCTCCGAGAAACGTCACACGCTTCAGGAGACGGTGCGCCACACACTTACGCCGTCGTGGACACTCAACGGCTCGCTTGGTGGTTACGATGGGTTTCAGGATTACCGTTCGCTCTGGCTCAATGAATTTTATCGTCAGGAATATCCCGTTGGTTACGAGGAGGCCAAACCGCGCGGTTTCAATCTGGGTGCCGGACTGCGCTGGGAGTACGCCCCGACCACGGCGTTTGCCCAGGTCGATTATGCTTGGCAGACAGACACGATTGCACCGGGCTACGAGAAAAAACCGTTCGTCCCGCTTGCCCGGGGGCGAAGCGAACTCGATACGCACACCGTCAGTTTGACACTTGAAAACATCCTGACGCCGACCCTCCGCAGTCAGGCGATCGGTTTTGTGACAGACACGACCGGTCGCGAATTGCGCTACGGCGGACAGGGTTCGCTCAATTGGGCGTTGGCGGAAAACTGGGTGTTGCGATCGACCGTTGGCTACTCCGAAGAGGCCCCGCGCTTCGAGGCTTGGTTCGTCGAAGAGACCCTGGAGACCGACATCGATGGCCGATGGTTCTTCAGCCTGACTGGCCGCTGGTACGAGGACACCGGCGAGATCGACGACTCGCTGCTCCTGTCCAGCGCAGCCCCTGAGTTGGAAACATGGCACGTCGGGGTCGGCCTCCGTTGGCAGGGCGAAAACTCCGCGTTGAAACTTTCCGGCGGTCCCTACTTCACGCGCTACGGTGCGCTTGGCCCCTACACGGAGCCGTTCCAGAATCTGTATCGTGGGCGCGACTGGGGAATCGTGCAGCTTGCCTTTTCCCACCAATTTTGACCGATTCACCATCCAGCCAATCGCGATCGGGTGGGGGCCTGTTTCAGGCCAAGTTGTTTCGGGACTTTTCCGGCACGATGCTGTGGCAGGTGCTGGGGAAGTTGTTTCAGGTCGTGGGCATGGTTTACGCCACGCGCTGCCTTGGCCCGGACAACGTCGGTGTGTCACGCACGGTCATCACCCTCGCGATGACTCTGCAGTTGTGCCTCGCGTTTGGCCTAGACGCAGTCGCCGTGCGGCACGTGGCCAAGGGCTTGGCCAAGGCCGGCGACATGGCCCCGGCGATCTTCACATTCCGGTTTGCGCTTGGCCTGCTGGCGGCAGTGCTGTGGGGGCTCGCCGTCTCGTTCAGTGGGCTTGAGGGTGGGGAAAAATGGACGTGGCTGGTTGGGGCGTTGTTTCTTCTCGTTTGTTGCATGGACTACAGTTGGCTGTTTCAGGCAACGGAACAAATGCCAAGGGCATCGCGTTTTCAGTTGGCATCATCTGTGATGGCAAGCCTGTGGTTCGTCCTATTTTTTGAAAAAGGCCAGGCCGTTGGCAGTGATCTTTACGTCCTTCTCTCAGCCAACGCCGTGGTGGTCGGCGTCGTTTGGTGGCGGATGTCCCGCGAACTGGGTTTTCACTGCTTTAGCCCGGCTCGCCTTGCCGGTGCCGGCAAACTGTTGCGAGAGGCATGGCTCATTTGGCTGTTCAATCTTGGCTACTATCTGCTGGCCAACATGGCACAGGTAATGACGTATTTTATCATTGGCAAAAATTCCGGTGGCCTGTTCGGTTCCGCGCAGTACCTCGTGCTGGCGCTGCAGATGTTTCTCCACTACTTCGGCATCCTGATGGCACCGCGCCTGATGGTCTGGCATAAGGCCAACCTCGCGCTGTTTCGACGTCGCGTTTTAATGATCGCGGGGGGGGCGAGCATGCTGGGGGTGATTGTGTTCGGGGTGCTTTGGCTGGTCGTGGACTGGCTTTACCCGCTGCTCTTCGGCGAGGCGTTTGCGAGTGCGGCGGGGCTGCTGCCGTGGTTGGTGTTGGGTAAGTTTTTTGCCGTGGGCACGGCGATGTTTACATGGGGACTTTGGGCTGAGAATCGCGACAAACTGCCGGTGCTCTGTTGCCTGCCGTGCTGTCTGGTCTCAGGCGTGCTCTACTTCGTGCTGCTGCCCAAGTACGGCAACGCCGCCTCCGCCTGGTTGACGCTGGGTGCCGAGACTGCGCTACTCATCGCCTCCGCGATTGCCTTCATCCTCGCCGTGCGGCGGAGCAAATAAACCAAGCGCTTGGCCAAGCGCGAAAAGGAACGGGGTAGTTGGATTTTTTGCGGACTCGCAGGCTCGTCCCTCCACAGCAAGCCAAGCGCGAATTGGAGGGACGAGCCTGAGAGTCCGCG
>CAJXAU010000166.1 GCA_913050205.1 uncultured Verrucomicrobiota bacterium | reverse complement strand
GGGAATCGCTCGGTCAATCGGAATGCCAGCCGCCGAACATACGGGTGATTGTCGCCCAGCGCTTGGCCAAGCGTTGGCGGGTCGAGCCGCCCCAGACCGTCGAGTACCGCCAGCGCGTGCAGACGTGCGCGCGGCCGGGGCGACTCGGCCAGCATGACACGCAGTTGCGGCGCCGCCGACTTGGCGTCCGCCTCGATCAACAACCGGTGTGCCATGTCCCGCAACGTCCCGTTTTCTGAAGACAAAACATCAACCAGCTCCGCCGGCTTGCGGCCAGCCAGCCTTGGCATCTCGCGGAGCGGTTTGTCCTTCGGCACGATCCGGTAGATGCGGCCGAAGGTGTCCCCGCTGCGAAAGTGCGGCCGCAGTTCGTCCTGTCCGTTTTTCGGCAGCCAA
Organism: uncultured Verrucomicrobiota bacterium; assembly: GCA_913050205.1. Taxonomy (GTDB): domain Bacteria; phylum Verrucomicrobiota; class Verrucomicrobiia; order Limisphaerales; family UBA1096; genus UBA1096. The sequence goes on along the minus strand of CAJXAU010000166.1, from coordinate 4,561 downwards.
TGCGGATGCTCGATCATGTAGCGGTACATGTCGGCGAACCACAGCGCCCCATCCGGGCCGGTGCGGGTGAAAACCGGGCGGCTCCACCGATCGGCTGATGCAAAAAAATCCCGCTCACCATCGTCGGCGCGTTCACCACTGAAGCTGACCCCGTCCTCCCGGATCACCGAGCGTTGGATGACGTTGTGAAATGGCTCGCAGGTGAACGCATGTGTCACTCCGCCACGGTCGAACAGGATGGTGTCCCGATAAATTGACGGGCCGCATGCCGACGTAAACCGGCCACTCTGCTCAAAGCTGTGGAACCGTTTTTGGGGCGGTTTGTTGGCGAACACTCTTGGGTTGCGCGGCGTGCGGACCTGCCGACGCGAGTCAGGATAGGCAACGTCGGGATTGCGACGGAGATAGCGCGCCGGCAACACGTAGTGCCAAAGTGGGTGGCTGTTGTGCACGCCGAACCAATTGCCCCAGTCGTCCCGCACGCGGCCGTACTGCGATGGCCCGGACGTGGGCTCGATCCAGCCCGTGTCGGGATCAAACCGAAAGTCACCACTGCGTATCGCAACCGACTTGTCACTGACCCCGGAGCGGATGTTATTGGCGCCGCCGTAGCCGATGGTGACCGCACCGGACGCACCGTGTACCCGGTTATCCAAACCCCAGTTTAGGCCGTTGATGCGTAGCTGTTGGTTGCCTTCAAAAAAACCCTCAAACAATGTTCGGCGCACATCCGCCCTGCCATCGCCATCAGTGTCGGCGGCATACAACACGGTCGGCGCCGCCGCCACCAACACGCCCCCACGCCAGGCCATGATACCAGCCGGAAACGTCAACCCATCGAGGAATACTGTGGAGTGGTCATACCGACCATCACCATCCTGATCGGTCAACAAACGAACGCGGCCACCGTTCTTCCCCCGGTCGTCCATCCCCAGCGGGTAGTCCGCCATCTCCGCCACCCACAACGCGCCGTCCGCCCGCCAATCAAAAGCCACCGGATCGCGCACCAGCGGCTCGCTCGCGACTAACTGCAGTTCAAACCCCTCTGCCACATGGGCTGCCGCCATCGACTCCGCCGGGGGTAATGGCTCCACCTCCAACCCGGCTGCATCCGAAAACACCACTCCTGCCGAGGACAGCCAACCCAATAAAACATGTATTTTCATGAGCAGAAACGACCCGCTGTCTGACAGCAGGCTAAGCCGTTCGCCGGACGGTTACTTTTTGTCCCAATAAGCCAGTGGATGACCCAGTTGGTATTGGAGGCCAATGGCACTCGCCTTCATTGCGGCGACGTGGCCATCGACGTGCGCTGTGTTTGCCACACCGTCGTGTCGGTTGTAAATCCGCTGGGGCATGGTCGTATACCACGGCTCGTTGCTCGGAGTGCGAAACAGCAGCCATTTGCCCCCGTACCCCGTGTTCAGCACCCACTTGTCCGGATCCGGTTCGTCTTTATTCTCGATGGGGCCGGAATCCGCGAACAACACCGTGGCAGACGGCTGGGCGATGTGGCGTTCCGTGACCACACGCGGATCCTCAAGCCAGCGACCCAGCTCCGGGTGATTCATCCCAATCCCAAAACTGCGCGCATGCTTCAGGCTGGGACAGCTGTGAATCTGCGTATTTCTGCCGAGTACTTCCTGTAGTAGATCCGGCCACCACGTATGGTTGCCCGGCACGATCGCATCGGGCGACGCGTATGCCAGCTTGGCCAACTGCACGAATTCACCCTCGTTATCATCCTTGTAAAACGTGTGGGCCAGCCCGATCTGCTTCATGTTGTTTATGCATGCCACCCCTTTTGCCTTGGACTTGGCCCGGGCCAGCGCGGGGAGCAGCATGCTTGCAAGGATGGCAATGATCGCGATGACCACCAGCAACTCAATCAAAGTAAACCCCTGCGGCGTCCTGTATTTCATGCGAATCAAAAATGGTTAAGTGTGGCGGCAGAGTTACTCCCCACCAACGGAAAATCCAGCCTCTTTTGCCGGGCGCCTACGGTTCGCTGACGGCAGTCCCTACTTCTTTTTTCGGAGAGCCTTGCGCTTGGCCGCAAGGAGGCGACTGGTCGTCGAATCCGCCTTGGGTTCCGAGCCATCCTCACCGGTTTGCGGTTCAGCGGCGGCGGCTTTCGTTGCACCTGGTATGGGGGAGTCGCCAGTGGCCGTCTGGCTTGGTTGAAACAGCTCCGGTGCAGGCTCGGTCGCTCCGCTTGGTTGCTCGCGCCGAAATGTTTGCCTCGCCTCGTCGCGCTTGGCCAAGAGCGAGGCAAGGGATTCCTCCCGCTTGGCCCCGCTCTTCGGGCGACGCCAAAAAATGAGTACCCGTGCCATGCCGGCCATCCATCGCGCCCATTCCTCGCGATCGATTTGGATGCGACGCACGCCAACATCGATCGGGAACAACAGCACGGCAAACTTGAGCATCCACTCCCAAAGATCGACTGGCTGAAAGGTCTCCTTGCGATCGTGGTCGAACGGGTTATCCCTGTCAAAATCTCGACTGAGCAGTTTGCCACCACCGATCTCTGCAAGGCGTTCGAGCCGGGCGAGATTGGGGCGCGACTCAGTGAATTCGGGCGAGTGGTCGAGGTTCGCGCCGATGACCTGTGAGGCCCGCAGTTCGCCCTGCTCCAGCTCTCGCAGGTGGACGAGGTACGAGCCAGTCTCGCGGGTTTCGAATTCAGCCTCGTAACGACCGGCAGCAGTTTGAGTGAGCGGCACCAGTTCCCGCTCGCCCTTGGGATTCACCACCACAGCCTGCAGGTCGAGAAAATTGCGGAAGTTGCCATCGGTATCGATGGCCTCGACGCTGATAATACCGCGGCCCTGCTCAATCGCGACGTCGGCGTCAAGGTTGCCGGTCTCGACACGGCGCAGGCTCCAGTTGGCAATCTGCGACCAGAAGGTCTGGTAGTCGCCCCAGCCGATCCAGTTGCTGCCCCACTTGGCCTTGGCGTCGGACGTGAAAGCCACGGCCCGCCCCAAACCGTATTGCCAGTGCGCGAGGAGCGGATCGCCCTGCGTGGTCAATAGCGGCGTCTCGGCGCGGGCCTTTTCGCTGGTCGCCACATAGCCGAGAAGCTGCGGGTAGCTGCCGGGGCCGAACCCGGACAACACCTCGCTGCCGCTCCGCTGTTGTGGCACGAACGGTTCCTCATAGATCGCGGTCTTCAGGATGACGGCAGTTTCCTTGAGAAAAATCTGTGGTAATTGTGCCGGGTTGGTGATGTTGTAAAATCGTCCACCGCCCTTGTCAGCGATCTCGATCATCGTCTCCGGCCCGGCGTGGCCCGCGATGAGCACGGTGCTGACGGTGATCTTCTCGGCGCGCATGCTTTCCATCAACTGGTCGCTTGGCCCGCCCGGATCTCCGTCGCTGAAAACGATCATGTGCTTAATGCTGGCGGTCGATTTCTTTAGCCCTTCAAAACCCATCGTCATCAGGTTTTGAAACGACGGCAGATCGCCCTGGTTCATGCCCATGATCTGCCGGCCGAGTTCCTGTTTGTCGGCTACTTTCCTCAAGTGTGGTTCGGGAAAAAGCCAGCGGTCGTTTCCGTCCCACAACACGATGCCCAACTCGTCGTTGGGCCCCATTGCATCAAGCGTACCGATCGCACACTGCCGGGCGACTTGATTGCCGTTGTTGAACTCCATCCCATGCATCAACAACACCAGCGCACCGGGCGGCAGTACCTTTTTACTATCCAGTTCCATGCTTACCGGCAGCGCCCGCTCCAGTGGCGTGTTGCGGTAACCGCCCGCGGCGAACGACTGGTCGCCACCGATGCAGACCAGGCCCATGCCAAAGTCTCGCACCGCACTCTCTATCAACAGCATCGCGTCCCGGCCCAGGTCACCTGCGTTGATGTTGCTCAGGAAAATTGTGTCAAACGACTGCAGTCCGGCCAGCGAACCGGGTAGCGATGAGATATCGCCAAGCGCGACCTCAAGGTTTGCGGCACGCAGAGCGTTGGCCAGCGGCTCGTCCTGCTCCGGCTCACTGGAAACGATCAACACCCGCGGATCACCCCGCACGTTGGCAAAGCCGGAGGCGCGGTTGTTCTGCGGCACACGATCGCCGCCTGCCTCGATCTGCACCTCGTAGGAATAAAACCCCGCTTGGCCAAGCGACTGGGGAAAGCTGAAAAGGTTTTTGCCCTTGGCCAAGCGTACCGACTGCTCGCCAAGCAATTGGTCATTGCGAAACAGCCTCACGGTAGCCGGTTGCTCACGGTCCGACAGCGCGAAAATCTTGGCGTCGAACGGCTGGCCTTTCTTGATTGAGCCGGGTACCGCCAACCGCTGCACCGCCACGTCCGCACCACCCTGCGTACTCAACGGCACGACGTCCACCGACACATCGAGCGGCCGTGCTGCCATCACCGCCTGCACGGCATCCCCGATGTTCTCGTTGCCATCCGAGAATAGTACCAGCCGTTTTTGACCTGCCTCCGGGAAAGCGGCTGTGCCCAGCCGAATTGCGCCCGCGATATCCGTTCGGTCTGAGCCGACCACTGTCTGGATGATGTTCGTCTCCAGCGACGTTGCGCTGA
>CAJXAU010000165.1 GCA_913050205.1 uncultured Verrucomicrobiota bacterium | reverse complement strand
ACACGCGAAAGGGGACAAGCCGATCTTTGCCGTGACCTGGTTTCCATCACCGCACGATCCACAGTCGGAACTGCCGCAGGGTCTGCCGAATGCCGCCACGCTTTACAACGATAAGGATACCAAGAAGCCCGGTTACTTTCGTGAGATCACGCTGCTGGATCAGCAGATTGGGAAACTTCGAAAGAGCCTGCGCCAGTTGGGCATCGCGGAGAACACGCTGTTGTTTTACTGCAGCGACAACGGCGGGCTCGTGGCGGAATCCTCCGGAGGCCGGTCGAAAAAGGGCAGCATCTATGAGGGTGGCTTGCGTGTTCCCGCCGTCATGGAGTGGCCGGCCCGGTACCAATCTGCCACCATTGACACGCCGGCGTTTACTTCCGACCTGTATCCCACACTGATCGCCTTGACCCAGGCCAAGGTCGCGCATCAACCCGTTTTGGACGGAATCGATTTGGCCCCTGTGTTGGCCGGCAAACAAATGCAACGACCGCCGATGGGATTTTGGTTTGGCCATACTGCAGGCCAGAGCACTTGGAATGACCGGATCATCAAGACCCTATTGGAAGCCAAACAAGCCGGACAACCCAACCCGTTTCCGAACCGGGTGCTCAAGAACGTGAACGAATTTCCGACCTTCGGCGAGGATGCCCTGCGTGGGCATGCTGCCTGGAACGATTGGCCGTGGAAGCTGCATCGTGTGGAGAAAAATCGTAAAGTAACCTTTGAGTTGTACCATCTAGTTAACGATCCAATGGAGGCAAAAGACCTGAGCCAAATTGAACCGCAACGCGTCGGTCAAATGAAAAAGGCACTCGAAGCGTGGCAGCGCTCGGTGTTGGCTAGTTGGTCAGGGAAAGATTACCGAAAGTAATCTGGGGGCGTTATGGGTGGGGTGCCTCGTTGCAGGGCAGGAAGATTATCGCCGCCAAATTCGGACGTCATCCACCACCACCTGTCGCGGGACGGAGAGGCGCAGGGTGCGTTTGGAGGGATGGGCGATGCCGGGGGATTTCAGCTTACCGATCAGCTTGCCGTTAAGGTTGAGACTAAGTTGATCGCCGCGAATTGTCACCGTCACTTCATGCCATTTACCGATGGCGACCTTATGCGGAAACCGCTGGGTCTTGCCGGTCAGTGCCTGCTTCTGTTCTTCGGTTAGGGGCTTCTTAGCTTTGCGGGCCGTTCGGATGTCGAGGCGCATGTTGCCGGTCTTCAGATCGGTGAGTTCCACGCGGTTGGGATGGATGCGGGTCACAAACAAATGTCCGGCATGCACTTCTTTGAATTGAAGGTCCGCAAAGTTCAGGCCGAGACTGTCCTTCTTGTCCTCGAGCATAAACCGCAGTGACACGGTGCCGTCAGTAAAGTCAAACGGGTGTGTGACAGACACGGCATGATCGGCCCGTGGACTGATAAAGATACGCAGCGTGCCATCCTTGAGATCCACCTGTTTGTCGCCTTGGGCACGCTTGGCGCTGTTGGTACCCCAGCCGTTTCCGGGTTCATCGGTTTTCTCCTGCGATTCGGATCGGTTAAAATCGTCATGGAAGATCAGTTTTCCCTGATCCGCCACTGACAACGTGACCAAACTAAATCCTAGGGTGAAAACGATCGCGTAAGTGAGTTTCATCGGCTGCTTCTACAAGGGTAGTTTGAGTGGGGGAAGCCTTTTAATGCCTTTCCTGAATGCTTGAGGATTGACGACTACGTGGTGACCGCTGCTAATGAAGTCGCATTTCGAATTACAAATGAAACACAGCTTGATGAAGGTAAAATGAATCTAAGGCGGGTTTTCTTTGTGGTGGGGTTATTTGTCTGCCTTGGTGTTCAGGCGGCCGAACCAATCCGGGTGTTGATTGTGGACGGGCGCAACAATCACAACTGGATAGTCACCACCGACGCGCTGCGCGCGACACTGCAAGCGACCGGCCGGTTTCAGGTGACGGTGTCCACCGTGCCGGAATCATTGACCGTGGATGGACCTCGTGAGCCACGGTCGGAGAACCCGGCTATCCAAGCGCGTTTTCAAAAAGCTAAAACGTTGTACACCCGGCTGGTCGCGCCGGCGCGCAAACGCGAAGCCGAGGCTTGGCAGCAATGGCGACCGGATTTTGCCGCACACGATTGTGTGATCCTCAATTACAACGGCCCAATGTGGCCGGAGTCGGTGCAACAGGCCTTCGTAAAATACGTGCATGGCGGTGGCGGCGTATTGCTCATTCATGGTGCCAATAACGCGTTTCCGAATTGGGACGCGTTTAATGACATAATTGGTATGGGTTGGCGCAAGGCTCCTTTCGGGCAAGCGATCAAGGTGGATGCCAACACGGGCAAACCCTTTGCGGATCCTCAGGCCGGCAATTCTTCGCATGGTTCCAAGCATGCCTTTGCGGTGACGGTACGGGCGCCCGAGCATCCGGTGATGCGCGATGTGCCTCCGGTGTGGTTGCATGCACGCGATGAGCTGTATCATCACATGCGCGGGCCGGCGAAGAATCTAACCGTTCTTTCCAGCGCCTTTTCTGATCCCAAACAACGCGGCACCGGTCAACACGAGCCGATCACCTGGGAGGTGGCCTATGGGCAGGGCCGTACGATTGTGACTTCCATGGGCCACTTTTACAAAGGGGACAGCATTTGGGATGCGCTGTATTGCGTGGGCTTTCAGACGATTGTCGCGCGTAGTTGTGAATACCTCGCCACGGACAAGGTGACCTTGCCGATCCCGGAAGGTTTTCCCGGTCTCGACGAGCCGAGCCTGAGTCCGCCGCATCAGGTGAGCTGGACTCAGCCGGAACCGGATACGGATACTCTGGTCAGGGCGCGTGCTGAGGCGAACCGGAAGAAAGCGGCCAATCCATATTGCGTACTCACACCCGAGGAAGAATTGGCGACGTTCGATCTGGCACCGGGATTTGTTGCGGAACTGGTTGCGGCTGAACCGCAGATTGAGGAGCCCGTGCTTACGGTGTGGGATGCTAACGGCGCCCTGTACATCGCCGAAATGCGCAGCTACATGCAGGATGAAAACGGCAACGGCACTAAAACCCTGCGCAACGGTCGCATTAAACGTCTGGAAGATACCGATGGCGACGGACGTATGGATCGCGTGACGACTTTTGTGAAGGACCTCAACCTGCCCCGCATGATTTTGCCTCTGGACGACTGGATTGCCGTGCGCGAAACGGACACGATGGATGTGATCGCCTATCGTGATACGAATGGCGACGGGGTGGCTGATGAAAAGAAACCGCTCTTCGAATACGGCCCGCGCAGCCGCAATGGCCCTAACACTTCCGTTGAGCATCAGGATTCTGGTTTGGTATGGAATCTCGATAACTGGATTTACATTACCTACAACATGGAACGTTACCGGTTCACCGACGGTACATGGCGGCCGCAGTCTCAGCCCGGGCATTGGACGCAATGGGGGCTCACGCACGACAACGCCGGTCGTTTGTTTTGGATTGATAACACCCATCCTCTAAAGGCGGCCCAGATGCATCCAAAGTATTGGCTTACCCCGCGCCGTCTTAGCAAGAAACTGCCCGCCGGCGACCTGGTGACACTGGGCAACCCTTATACGCCGGCGTTCATGAACGTCGAGAGCCTCTGTCTTCTGAACGATCGTGGTGGTCCGGCGGCCAAGGTGCGCGCCTTTACCTCGGCCTGCGGGCAGAGCGTGTTTCGCGGAGACAAACTCCCGCTGGCCGCGCGAGGCGATTATTTCTTCTGCGACCCCACCATCCACGTGGTGCGTCGGGCGAAGGTGGGGTTTGAACAGGGCAAACTCATGCTCACCAAGGCCGAGCCGGGTACGGCGGAATTCCTGCGCTCGCCGGATATCAACAGCCGGTTTGTGAATACGGCCACCGGTCCAGATGGTACGTTGTACGTCACCGATATGTACCGTGGCATCATTCAGGATGCGCCGTGGATGAATCCTAATGCACGCAAGTTTGCGGCCGAATCGGGTTTGGCAGCGAATCGGTTGCGGGGGCGTATTTGGCGCATACGCCACCGCGATTTCGAGCCGGGACCGCGCCCGCGCATGCTGCAGGAAACCACAACCGAACTCGTACGGCATTTGCAACACGCCAACGGGTGGTGGCGCGACACCGCCCAGCGGCTCATCCTGCTTCGACCGGACCGGAAAACGGTCATTCCTTTACTTGAATCCACCGCGATGTTTACGCAAAACCCACTTGGCCGCCTGCACGCGCTTTGGACTCTGGAGGGCATGAATGCTGTGTCTGACGCCGTGCTGGATTCCCTGCTCACAGACCGCCAACCGTTGTTGCGCACGGCGGCCATTCAGGTTGCCGAGGGAAATTTGGAGGCCCATCTTGATCGTTTGAAACCATTGAAGGCCGAGCGCGATCCACGTGTGGTGGAGCAGCTCGTGCTGACGTTGGGCACTGTGGATCATCCCGCCGCCGAGGCGCTCATTCAAGAAGTCGCTCAGCGGCACATCGCCGATCGTGGTGTGATGCAGGCAGTGACCGTTTCACTATGGGGCAAAAAGGATCAACCTCTTCCTAAAGCGGTGGCCAATGGCAGCGCATTTGCAAAACTGCCGGTGTCCAGCCGTACGACAGTGAGTGCGAATTGGAAGGGCGTGCTGGCCAACTGGGATCGCGGGCTGGATTTTCCAGAGTCAATGCCCAACGAGATGCGGAAATATATTACCAGTGGCGAGCGGCAGTATTACCAACATTGCATCACCTGCCATGGGCCCGATGGCAAAGGCGTGCCGGTGCTGGGTACGAATCTACAATTGGCGCCTTCGCTGGCCGATTCTAAGCGCGTGGGCGGCGAACCGGCTCAGCTCATTCCAGCCATGCTCCACGGGCTTTCTGGGCCGATCGAGGGCAAAACCTATGCGGGCGGTTTCATGGCACCGGCCGGGTCACTAGGTATCACTCGCGATGATCGCCTGGCCGAGCTGTTGAGCTACATCCGGTTTGCCTGGG
>CAJXAU010000164.1 GCA_913050205.1 uncultured Verrucomicrobiota bacterium | reverse complement strand
ACGTAGAGGAAAAACGGGTTGTCCTTGTTTTTCTCGATGAACTGAACAGCTCGCTCGGTGTACTGCGTCGTGAGCAATTCCTGATCCTTGCCGGAGACCTGCGGGTTGATGATCTCGTTTTTATCGATCAGCGGCAGGTGCGGCCAGCGCTTGAGCCGCTCCTTCATCGGCAGGTGCAGCACGCCCGGATGGTATGGCCACATGTCGTTCGAGTATGGCAAACCGAAGTAATCGTCGAACCCGTGCTGCATCGGCAGGAACTGTTTGTGATGGCCAAGGTGCCATTTGCCGTAGATTGCGGTGGCGTAGCCCTTCTGCTTGCAAAGCTCGGCCAGCGTCACCTCGTTGGCATGCAGGCCGTTGTTGGACTTCGGGCCAAGTGCCCCGAAAATTCCGACGCGCACATTGTAGCAGCCGGTCAACAACCCGGCGCGTGAGGCACTGCACACAGCCTGTGTCACGTAAAAGTCGGTGAACTTGCGCCCCTCCTTGGCCATGCGGTCGAGGTGCGGCGTCGGGTAGGCCTTGGCACCAAATGGCCCGATGTCCGCATAGGCCATGTCATCCATGAAAATGACGACAACGTTGGGGGATTTTTTCTTGGCGGCAACCGCCTGCGGGGCGGGGGCAATTGCCAGACTGGCCAGCAGGCAACCAAGCGCGAATGTCCGGATTCGTGAATTCATAAGTGCGGAGAGCCTTCCGCAAATCGTTCCGCTTGGCCAGCCGATTTCCGCTTGGCCAAGCTCAGGGCTGTTGGGCCTTTTTGTTGTAGTATTCGCGAAGTCGCTTCGTCATCTCGACTTTGTCCGGCCGTGGGCGCTCCCGTACCGGAAGCGCTTGGCCGTCCTCGCGGCCAAATTCATCGAGCGTTCGAAACGGCGGCTCAACGTCTTTCGTGTCCTTCTGCCACTTGGCCAAGGCACGGCGGAACCGCTTCAGCCGCTTGGCCTGCGCGGGATCGCTCGCAAGGTTGCGAAGCTCAAACGGGTCATTCTTGATGTCGTACAACTCCTCACTGGCCCTTGGCTGGAGGAAGGTGTTCTTTTGCGCGTCAGCGAGTTTACCTTCGTCGCGGAGCCGGATCATTTCCCGATAGGCGATCGACCGGACGACGTCGGCCGGTGGGGTGTTGGGAAGATCGTCGTAAAAATTGCGGATGTACTTGAAGCGCTTGTTGCGAACCGCACGCACCCGGTCCTCGTAGTCGTGCCAGTTGCGCTCGGCGAAAACAAAATCGTGCAGGGTCAGTTTTGGATTACGCAACAGAGGCAGAAAACTGCGTCCCTCAAAAACCGTTGGCGTGGATAGACCGGCCAGCTCCAGGAATGCCGGCCCGATGTCGATGGAACTGACGAGGCTGTTGCTTTTGCCGCCGGGTTGGAAGCGGCCCGGCCAGTGAACGATGAACGGGGTCCGGATGCCGCTGTCGTACAGTGTGGTCTTGTCGCGGGGGAAGGGGCGGCCGTTGTCGCTGATAAACAACACGAATGTGTTGTCGGCCACGCCCTGTTGCTTTAACTCGGCCATCACTTCACCGACGAAACGGTCGAGCCGGGTGATTTCGTCATAATACAGCGCGTAATCCTTCCGGCTCTTCGGTGTGTCGGCGACATACGGGGGAAGCCGGACGTCCTCCGGCTTGTGCGGTTTCTCAAGGATGCCCTCGTCGTAATCGCGGTGCGGATCGAGCGCGGCAAGCCAGAGGAAAAACGGTTTGTCTTTGGGGCGCGCCTTCAGCACCGGCACCCATTGATCGCAGCCACTGCGGGCGTCGCCGATCACTTTTTGGATGATTTTCCCCTCCTTGGCCGCCTCCCCGGTTGGGAGTTGAAAACCGGACACGTCGGCCTCGCGCACCTCGTCGAAGCGATCCTTCACCGCGTTGCCGAGATGCCACTTGCCAGCGGCGGCTGTCCAGTAGCCGGAAGCCTTGAGCAGCTCAACGAACGTCAGTCGATCGCCCGGCAGCGGCCAATGCAATTGCTCGGCATCGGTCTGGTGCGGGTAGGTACCGGTGATGATGCTCGCGCGGCTTGGGCTGCAGGAGCTAATGGTGAGGAACGCGTTGGTAAACTGCATGCCGCCCTTGGCCAAGCGATCGAGATGGGGCGTCCTGACGTTGGGATTGCCGGAGCAGCCGAGGTCATCCCACGCAAGGTCATCGGCGATCATGAACACGATGTTTGGTCGTGTGTCCGCTTGGCCAAGCGGAGCAAGGGCGAACCCAGCAAGGGCTGTCAGGAAAATAAAAAAATGTCGCATTTCAGTTCGGGAAGTGTGGCTTAGTTCCCGTCGGTGACCGAGTTTTTTTGTTCACCCACCAACTGTTCCAGCACTGAGCAGAGCTTGGCCAAGCGCGGTGTATCCACTCCGGCGGCCCGGGCGGCGGCGAGTGGTTTGCGAATCAGGGCATCGAGTTCCAGTGGGCGGTTGTTCTCAAAATCGATCAGCGTTGAGGCACGGTAGGCACCCATGATCCGGGTGCGGTCGCGTTGGTATTGCCCGAGATCGGGCGAGACGTCGTGCCCCTGTCCCCGCCCTGTGGCGATGACTTCATCCATCAACTCGATGATGAGTTGCTCCCATGGCCCTTCGTCGAGCAGGCTATCGGTTGCATGGCACGGGCCGATGGCTTGGCCTGCTGTGAGTTCGCCGGCAAGGACGGCATCCAATCCGGCCGCACTAGCCACGCCGAGCCCATTGAATGGGATGTTCCAGATCAGTTTCTCCCAATGCGCCCGCTCAAGATCGGGCGAGACATCGACAGGGATTCCCGCGTTGCGGATCAACTCGGCGATGCGCTCGGTGAGTTCGTCAGGCGGCCCGCTGTGGCGCCCCATGACAATCTTGCCGTGGGCAATGTGATGAATGACTCCAGGCGCCAAGCGGTTGAGGCAAACAAAACACATGCCGCCGAATACCGGTTGTCCCGGAAAAAGTGAGGCTAGTTCCGCTTCGTTTCCAAGCCCGTTTTGCAATGTCAGCAGCGCAGTTCGCTCTTCAATGAGCGGGGTCAGCAATTCTTCGAAACGGTTGTTTGCAGTGGATTTAAGCCCGATCAGCACGAGATCACATTTGCCGATATCAGCCGGGTTCCTCGCAATGTTGGGCCGCAATGAATAGTCTCCATCAACGCTTTGAATCTGCAGTCCGTTGGCCGCAACGGCTTCAAAATCAGATCGCAGGAGGAAGTGTACATCCCACCCCGACCGGGCGATTCTCGAGCCGTAGTAGCTTCCGACTGCGCCGCAACCGACGACTGCGATTTTACGAAGTGGATGTTTTGCCTGCTCCATGGAGACAAAAAAAGCGCCCGACAACTGCGGGCGCTTTCCTTGGAAAAAGATTCGTTAGCCGGCGATGGCGTCTTTCGCAGCCTTGGCTACGGCAAACTTAACCACGGTCTTGGCGGGAATCTGAATGGTCTCACCGGTGGCTGGGTTGCGACCCGTGCGAGCCTTGCGGTTAACGAGTTTCAACTTGCCGACGCCGGGGAATGTAAAAGCGCCAGTGTCCTTGGTGCTCGAGATGGCCAGTTCGGCCAGGTTAGCCAAGAGGTCGGATGCCTGCTTCTTGGTGAGGTCGTTCGCCTCAGCGACAGCTGCTGCGATCTGCGATTTTGTCAACGGTTTGTCTGCCATGTTATTAATAGAACGGGTTTTGATTATTTACAAAGAGTAGTACTGCACTACTGGGAGTCGGTTGTACGAGCGACCCTTCGCGTTCGCAAGTAGAAAAAGCAAAAATACCAATGTTTTTTCCAAATTATTCGCCGATCAAAAAATCGGCTTGGCCAAGCGCCTGGCCAAGCGGGTGTCAGGCAAGGATCGGCTTGACGACATTTCCGTGGACGTCGGTCAGGCGGAAGTTGCGCCCGGCATGACGATAGGTCAACCGTTCATGGTCGATGCCAAGCAGATGGAGAATGGTCGCCTGAAAATCATGAACAGTGACGAGGTTCTCGGCGACGTCGAAGCCCACCTCGTCGCTGGCACCGTGAACCATACCGCCACGAACCCCGGCACCGGCAAGCCAGCAACTAAACACCCGCGCGTGGTGGCCACGGCCGGTGACACCGGGCGCAGGCTGATACGGGCCGCGCCCAAACTCTGTGGCGAACACCACCAGCGTATCCTCCAGCATGCCCCGCGACTTCAAATCCTTCAGCAGCCCGGCGATCGGTTTATCAACGTTACGCGCAAGCTTGTTGTAGTTGGACATGTTGGCGTGAGTGTCCCAGTTGTAGTCGATCCGTGTATCGCCATCGATCAACTCGATGAACCGGACACCGCGCTCGGCCAACCTTCGGGCAACCATGCATTGCCAACCGAAGCCCTCGGTGTCTCCGCGCTCGAGCCCGTAAAGGCGGTGTGAGGCATCGGATTCACGGCTGAGGTCGAACGCCTCCGGCGCCTCGGCCTGCATGCCATACGCAGTCTCGAAGGACTTGATCCGGGCCTTGAGATGTGGGTCGCTCTCTCGCCCCCGCAAGTGTTGCTGGTTGAAAAACTGGAGCAAACCAAGCTCGGCCTCCTGCATTTCGGCCGTGGCGGCACGGCGGTGCATGTTCGCAATCGGCTCAGCGCCGGGGATGATCCGAGTGCCCTGATGGAGCACGGGAAGAAAGTCTGATCCCCAAACCTGACCCCCGGCGTACGGCAGCCCGGGGGCGATGACCATAAACGATGGCAGGTTTGCGTTGTCCGTCCCCAGACCGTAACTCACCCAAGAGCCGATGCTGGGCCGCTTGAACGTGGCCGAACCGGTGTGGATGCCGATGGTCGCACCGAAGTGGTCGCCGTTGATGTTTTTCATCGAGCGGATAACGCAAATGTCATCCATCATGCTCCCGATGTGTGGGAACAAGTCGCTCACCTCGGTGCCGGCCTGGCCGTAGCGGCGAAACGCCCAGTCGGCGCCCTTGTAAAACCGATTCCCCTTGCCGGTTTTTTTATTGTGATTTTGGTTGAGATACGGCTTGGGATCGAAGGTGTCCATGTGGCTCACG
>CAJXAU010000163.1 GCA_913050205.1 uncultured Verrucomicrobiota bacterium | reverse complement strand
CGGGACACCGGCCTGACAAAACTCAACAACGACATCGCCGTGCCTCGGGGCATGCTCGAGCCGCTTTTCAAGTTTGCTGCTCAACTACAAAAAAAGCACGGCATACGCGTGGCTTGTTTCGGTCATGCGGGAGATGGGAACATTCACGTCAACCTGATGATGGACGAATCCGATCCGGAACAAGTCCAGCGAAGCGATGCTGCTTTGAACGATCTGTTTCGGCAGGTGTTGGCATGGGGAGGCGTGGTCACCGGCGAGCACGGCATCGGCGTGGCGCGTCTTCCGTGGTGGGAACAGGCTGCCCCGGCGGAGGTGCGCCGTTTGCATGCCGCATTCAAAAAAGCGGTGGATCCAAACAATATCCTCAACCCCGGCAAGTTCGTGTGACCATGGAGCCGGATCGTTTCACCCGCGAACGGGAGTGGCTGGCCAAGGGCTGCCAGCGAATTGCCGGGGTGGACGAAGTCGGCCGGGGCCCGCTGGCAGGGCCGGTCGTGGCGGCCGCCGCTGTGTTTTCTGTCGAGGCGATCGAGACGGGGTTGCCGGAGCCGCTGTGCGATGTCAACGATTCCAAAAAACTCAGCGCGAAAAAACGGGCAACATTATTTGAAGCCTTGAATGAATTTGATGGCGTGGAGTTCGGATTGTCGGTGATCGAGCCGGCAGAGATCGACCGGATCAACATTTTGCAGGCCACCCACAAGGCGATGCGTGAGGCCTTGGCAGCGCTTGGCCAGGCGCCGGATCATTTGCTGGTCGATGGGCGCCCGGTTCCGTCGCTTGGCCAAGCGCAAACCGCAATCGTCAAGGGCGACTCACTCAGCTACTCCATCGGCGCGGCAAGTATTTTTGCCAAGGTCACTCGAGACCGGATGATGGAGAAGTTTGATCGTGAGTTCCCCGGTTACGGGTTTGCGTCGCACAAAGGCTACGGCACCCGCGAGCATCTGGACGCCTTGGCCAAATTGGGGCCGTGTCCGGTACACCGCCACAGCTTCGCCCCAATCAAGCCGGAACCGCAGACAGAGCTGAATCTGTTTTGATTCAATGAGGGACAGGCATGTTTCAGTTCATCAAAAAGATGTTTGGAGGGAAGAGGGAACCGGAGCATTTGCGTCGCGGCCGGTTGGGTGAAGCGGCAGCCAAACACCACCTTAAATCGGCCGGATTGAAGTTTTTGGTGGCAAATTTCAAAACCAAAGACAGTGAGATTGACCTCGTTTTTCGGGATGGCGACTGCCTTGTTTTCGTGGAGGTGAAGGCGCGCACGGAAGGTGGTTGGACGCGACCCGCTGCGGCAGTGAATCAACGCAAACGGTCGTTGCTGAGCAAGGCCGCCCGTGAGTATGTCCGACAACTGCGCGACCCGAATGTGAAATTTCGATTCGATATCGTGGAAGTACTGCTCGTTGATGGCGAGGTCAACGAGGTGCGACACATCCCGAACGCCTTTCCGCTGACGAAAGCCAAGCGCCATGCCTGAGCTGCCGGAGGTCGAGGTGCTGCGCTGCCATCTGGAGCCGTTATTGGTCGGCAAACGGGTTACTGGTTTTCAGGTTTTGAAACCACGTGTGGTGCGGCCTGAGACACCGCGACAACTGCAGGGGGGAGTTGCCGGATGTTCCATCAAGGGTGTCGGCCGACAAGGCAAATTCCTGTGGCTGGACTTGGCGAAGGCTCGGTCGCGCAAGACGTTCCCGTTGACCATTCACCTTGGAATGACCGGGAGGTTGTTTGTGCAGGATTCAGACTGCCCACTTCCGGGGCACACGGCAGCGGTGTTCGGATTGGGGCGGAAGCGGTTGGTTTTCAGGGATCCCCGTTCGTTTGGGCGGGTGACATTGAAAACCGATTCACTTGATCAATTGGGGGTGGATGCGCTGTCGGGCGAATTTACGATCCCGAAATTGATGGACGCATTCTCTCGAACGAGCCAAGCGGTAAAGATTCGGCTCATGGATCAACAACACATCGCCGGCCTTGGCAACATTTATGCCTGTGAGGTGCTTCATCGAGCCAGAGTGTCGCCGTTTTCGGCGGCATCCGAATTGCGCTTGGCCAAGGTGAAGGCGCTTCATCAGGCCATTCGAGTTACGCTGCAAAAGCAGATCGAGCTTGGCTCAAAATTGAAACTGAACTTTGCGGGCGAAGGAAAAAGCGACGGACTGTTTTACTTCGGCAGTACGCCTGGCCAAGCGCATCAGTCACGCGAAAGATTTCGGGTGTACGGAAGGGAAGGGGAAGCGTGCCCAGCTTGCGGTAACAAAATTGAACGTGTGGAGCAGGCCAAGCGCGGGACGTTTTTCTGTCCGCAATGCCAAGCGGGATAACGATCAGTAGCGGGTGGTCTGCGCGGGATCCTCGAGCGCCTTGGGCGGATTGAGGATGATGGAGGCGACCACGCCCTGCCTTGCGGCATTCAGGTCGTTGGCAATCTGTTGGCCGATGTTGGCGCTGTAAATCGGTGAACTGTACACCGGCGACGGATTCTGCCGGCCAAGCGGAGCGGGCTTTTTGGGCTGCAATTGTTCCTCGAGCGGGCGATCCTGAAAAACCGGAGGGGGAAGTGGTTTTCGATGAACGTTTTCGATGTGCGACTCCAGTCGATTCTCGAATACACTAACGCCACACTCCGGGCATGGGACTTGTTGTTCCCCTTCTTGGACCGGCGCAGCGATGATTGGAGGGAGATCTGGTTTCGCAGTTTTTTCGACTCGGGCCTCAGCTTCTTCCACCATGGACTCGAGTTTGTCGAGCCAACCACCTCCGGAGGTGGTGGATGCCTGAGGTTCCCCGTCTTCGGGTTCGTAATGGTATTCTTCCTCGTCAGATTCCAAAAACTCTGCGCGCTTGGCGGCTTCCTTGCGCTTGCTGATCCAACTGGAAACAGCGGCGAGCAGGCCCACCACGACGTAGAATAGTGTGCCTGCATCGAGATCCGCCAGCAGGAGTGGTAGCTCCTGCCGGCTGAAAGCCAAATCTGTCAGTTGGACAAACAAGTCTGTTTAGTCTTTGGATTTGCCGGGCGTACTGGCGTTGTCTTCGCCACCGGCAATCTTGCTGCGCATGTCGGTGTCGGCAGCAAGGTTCTTCATGCGGTAATAGTCCATGATACCGAGGTTGCCATCTCGGAAAGCTTCGGCCATGGCGAGCGGCACCTGTGCTTCGGCCTCAACGACCTTCGCTTTCATCTCTGCCACGCGGGCGATCATTTCCTGCTCCTGCGCGACCGCAGCTGCACGGCGGACTTCCGCTTGGGCCTGAGCCACGAGTTTGTTCGACTCGGCCTGTTCCGCCTGCAATTTCGCGCCGACGTTTTCGCCGACATCGACGTCTGCGATATCAATCGAGAGGATTTCAAACGCGGTGTTGCTGTCGAGTCCTTTGGACAACACGGTCTTGGAAATTCGATCCGGATTCTCGAGCACGTCCTTGTAACTTTGTTCGGAACCGATCGAGGAGACGATACCCTCGCCCACACGGGCAACGATGGTGTCCTCAGTGGCACCGCCCACGAAGCTCGAGAGGTTCGTGCGAACCGTCACACGGGCGCGGGCCTTAATGACGATACCGTCCTTGGCCACGGCGTCGATGCTGCGCTTGGATCCAGTGTTGGGTGGACAGTCAATCACCTGCGGGTTGACCGAGGTATGAACAGCATCAACCACGTTTTTGCTTGTTTTGTTAGTGGCGAGATCAATTGCACAGGCCTGATCAAATGACAGTTCAATATTGGCCTTATGGGCACTGACCAGCGCGGTGATGACCATTTTAACGCTACCGCCTGCAAGATGATGCGCGGATAAACCGTCAGTGGAAACCGGCACGCCGGATTTAACTGCGGTGATGCGTTCGTTCACCACCAGCCCGATTGGTACACCGCGAAGTCTCAGTGCAATCAGGTCGATAAACTTGACTGGGGCTCCGGAGACAAGGGCACGTATCCAAGTCCAACCGAAGTTGAATACAATTAAGAAAGCAATCAGGGCGACCAGAGCTATCACTCCGTATAAAATCCATGATAACTGGTTTACTTGTGCTATTATTTGCTGTGTCATGTTATGTTTAGTTTAAATCAAATCTTACGAACGACGATACGTTGACCTTCGACTGCGACAACTTGAACAGGGTCGCCTTTTTCCAAAAACACCCCCTCGGTGACCACGTCGAATCTCTGGTCTTTTATGTTCGCCTTACCGGAAGGGCGAAGGTCGGTGTAGGCCTCCCCCTGTTGCTCCAGTAGCAATGAGTGGTCGATGTTGAGATCACCCACAGCAGTAGGGCTGGCGAGCTTTTTAGCGAATCGTGTTTTTGGGAATATGAGGACAAACCACAGGGTGAATCCGATGACAGCCGTAAGGGCGATGACCAGAAAAACGTGACCATAATCTGTGTTCATGTAGGCGGCAGCCACGGAGCCGCCTATCGATAACAGGGCCAAAGCACCCAGCACCATTCCTGGTAAAAGAATCTCTGCAAATAGGAGTATCAATCCGAAAATCAGCAGTGTAACGGCGAGAGTCACTTCAGAGAAAATAAGCCCGAAAGGGCTGAATTGCAATGACTATATTTGTCACAATTTGCTCACGCTTGGCCAAGCGCGGTCAGGCGGTGGCCTGTTGAAAGGTGTCTAGCGCGACGGCGACGGCATCGAGTTCCGCTTGGCCAAGCGACCATTCGGCGGCGCGGACGGTCTCGGCAATCTGACCTTTTCGTCGAGCGCCGACGATCGCGGAGGTGACCTCCGGACGGCGAAGTGCCCAAGCGACAGCCAATTGTGACACGGTATGTCCGCTTGGCTCGGCGATCGCCTTGAGTTGCTCAACCAGCAACAGGAACGGCTCGAGCTTGGGGGGGTGGAGCAGGGCGGCAACCGGGTGGTCCGGTTTGTGCCTTCGCCAATCGTTCTCCGGCAGGCTATCAATCCACTCGCGGTTGACCTTGCCGGTGAGCAGGCCGCTCTCCATCGGGCTGTAGCAGACGATGCCGCAGTTGTTTTCGCGGCACCAATCCATCTG
>CAJXAU010000162.1 GCA_913050205.1 uncultured Verrucomicrobiota bacterium | reverse complement strand
AACGGCGGGCTACACGGCGCCGCTAAAGGCATGGAAGGAGACTGTAATCACTGGCCTAACCACTGAGCCAATCTCGTTGAAGGGTTGGTACTCACAGACTTACGCTCCCGGGCATCACAATTTCTGGGAGGAGTTCATTTTTGAACCGTCCAAGGAGGAGGGCATTTCCGAGGCTCAATTGGCCGAACTTGAAGAGGCAGATGTGAAACTGTTCTACCTCTTCATCGACCGAGGCCGTTCCGCCGATGCCTATATCATTGGCTTCGACGACGAGGCTCGCGCGTTTTAACTGCGGTTGGCCAAGCGATTCGGCTCTGGACTCACGGAGTCGACTGCCGCACAATTCCGTCCCACGGTTGGCAGTTTTTGAACTGTGCATCGTGTTTACAGATGGATTTTTCCAATAACAACGGGCGCGAGTTGCAGGGGGAGCCGGATTGGGATCCCGGTCGACCGGGCCATGGGTTGCTCGAGGCGTTACGTCAGGAAATCCCGACGAAAGGCGTTCCGGATGCCGAGAGAATCCGTGAAATAGCAGACGAGCACGACACGACAGCGGCCAAGGTTCGCGGAGTCATCGGCTACTACTCCGATCTCGCGAAGGACGCCACCAGCGTCAAGGTCTGCATGGGCGAGGCGTGTCGCTCCCGCGGTGCTGCCGGTGTGCTTGCAGCGTCGCGGAGTGAGGGAAAAAAAACAGAGGTTATTCACTGCACCGGACGGTGCGCCTGTGGCCCGATCAAGATTGCATCGCCCGAGGTGTTTGCTCCAGCAGCCAAGGCGGGAGCCGCCGGGGGGCGTAACTATTTTGTTAGTGCAGACACTTCCAGCCTGGAGCTTGGAAGCGAACGCTTGGCCAAGCGCTTGGTTGAAACAGTTGGCGAAGCGGACTCGGTAGTGCGCACTGGTAGCCGTGGATTGTTTCACCTCGAGCCGATGATTGAGTTGGAGGCTGGTGATGGCCGGGTGGCCTTTGGCCCACTCGATGCCGATGATGTGAAGTCTGTTTTGGCCGCGATCACATCCGGCGACTTGACTGGGCACGAGCGATACCTTGGCCCGGTGGCCGAGCTTGGTTTGATGAAGAGCCAGACTCGTTTCGTGATGAAGCGGCTTGGCGAATGTGCCCCGACTGACTTGTCCGCCATGCAGGAATTGGGTGCCTACGCCGGCTTGGCCAAGGCGCGCGAATTGGGTTCTGCCGGCATACTGGACGCGATGGAACAGGCGGGCCTGCGCGGCCGGGGAGGCGCCGGATTTCCAGCGCACTTCAAATGGCGTGCTGCGGCGAGGGAAGAATCGCCCGTCAAGTATGTCGTGGCCAACGCCGATGAAGGTGACGCGGGGACGTTTATCGATCGCATGCTGATTGAGGGCGATCCGCACGCGCTGATCGAGGGGATGCTCATTACCGCCGAGGCGATCGGCGCGACGTATGGCCACGTTTATTTGCGAAGCGAGTATCCCGAGGCGAGGAAGATTTTGCAGCAGGCAATTGATGACGCACGGGACGCCGGGTTGTTTGGTGACTCATACGACATGGAGATCAACGTGGGGGCAGGTGCCTATGTTTGTGGTGAGGAGACGGCACTGCTCGAGAGTCTTGAGGGCCGACGAGGTGAGGTGCGTGCCCGGCCACCATTCCCGGCGCAGGAGGGTCTTTTTGGAAAACCAACCATTGTCAATAATGTCCTGACTCTGGCGATGGCTGCTGTGATCCTCCGAGAGGGCGCGGAGACCATGGCAGCGTTGGGGACGGAGAAAAGCCGGGGCACCGTCGTGGCACAAATTGTTGGGAAAGTGCCGCAGCCGGTCTGTGTTGAAATCCCGTTCGGCGGAACCGTCGGCGACATGTTGCGGGAATATTCCGGAGTCGATGGTGTCACTGCGATTCAGGTGGGTGGGCCGCTGGGTAGTGTGTTTCGTACGGAAGAACTGGATGATGTGGAGTTGTCCTTTGAGGGATTGACCGCTGGGGGTGGTTTATTGGGCCACGGAGGGTTCGTGTGTTACGGAGAGGATTTTTCACCACGCGAAGAGGTGATTCATTGGATGGATTTTTTTGCTGCGGAAAGCTGCGGCAAATGTACCCCCTGCCGGATTGGAACGCAGCGGGCGCTTGAGATTTTAAACAGGGTCGGTACCGACAAAGAGTCGAATGGGGACCGTAGCCTGTTAACCGACCTTGATGAAGTAATGACGAACACTTCCCTCTGTGCGTTAGGGGGGCTGGCGATGAATCCGGTTCGTTCCACTATGGAAAAATGGCCGGATGCATTCATGGTCAACAGCTAAAAAAGAGATGAGTAACAATTTAATTACCCTGAAAGTTGACGGAAAGGAAATCCGCTCCAGCGAGGGGAAAACGATCATGCAGGCGGCACGCGAGTCGGACCTGTCGATTCCCTCTTTGTGTGATTCACCAGAACTGAAAGGATTCGGGTCGTGCCGGATGTGCGTGGTGGAGGTCGAGGGCCGCAGGGGAACGGCAGCCTCATGCACCACGCTTGCCGAGGATGGCATGGTGGTGAACACACGCTCCGAGCAATTGTGGAAGTTGCGCCGCGGGATTGTCGAACTGTATGTGAGCGAGCATCCGCTGGACTGTTTGACCTGTTCGGCCAATGGCAACTGCCAATTGCAGGACGTGGCATCTGAAGTGGGTCTGCGCGAGGTGCGCTACGACAACGAACCAGCGAACACTAAGCGGGGGATCGATTCGTCCAATCCGTTTTTCTTTTTTGACTCAAGCAAATGCATCGTCTGCTCGCGCTGCATCCGGGCCTGCGACGACTTGCAGGTCACGCATGCGTTGTCGATTGACGGCCGCGGGTTTGACAGCCGGATTATCGCCGGTGCTGATGAGGCGTTCAAGGAGTCGGACTGCGTCAGCTGCGGTGCATGCGTGAACGAGTGCCCCGTGGGCGCGCTGGAGGAAAAACAGCTCCGTGCAGCTGGGAATCCTGACAAGACCGTCCGCACCACCTGCGGGTTCTGTGGTGTGGGCTGCCAGTTCGACGCAGGGGTGAAGGGGAACCAGTTGGTGACGATGAAGCCGGCGGCCGATTCGCCGGTGAATAATGGGCACTCCTGCGTGAAAGGCCGATTCGCCTCGGCGTATGTCAATCACAAGGAGCGACTGACCATGCCGATGATTCGCGAGTCGATCGATGACGAGTTCCGCGAAGCGACCTGGGAGGAAACGTATACGTTCATCGTCGATCGCTGGAAGCGCATCTTGGACGAGTCCGGCCCGGATGCGATTGGCACGATCACGTCTTCGCGTTCCACTAACGAGTTGAACTATCTCGGCTCAAAGCTGATGCGTGCCGTGGTGGGTACGAACAATGTCGATAACTGCGCGCGTGTTTGTCACTCCGCAACGGTAAAGGGGATGATGAAAGTTTTCGGTGCTGGCGCCGGCACCAATAGTTTGGGGGACATTGATGTCACCGATCTGCTTTTGGCCTCCGGGTGCAACCCGTTGCATGGTCACCCGGTGACCGGTTCCCGAATTAAACGCGCCCGCAAGCGGGGCATGAAGCTAATCGTGGCCGACCCAATCGAGACGGATTTTGCCAAGATGGCGGACATTCACCTGCAATTGCGGCCCGGTACAAATGTGGCTCTCTATCAAGGGTTGGCACATATCGTCCTGCGCGATGGCTTGGAGGCGTCACCCGAGTGGATGGAGACTCGCACAGAGAATCTCGAACCGTTCAAGGAGATGGTCGCAGAGATGACTCCGGAGCGTTGCTCGGAGCTTACATCGATTCCGATTAAGACGCTGGAGGCCGCAGCGAGACTTTACGCCTCGGCTGCGGCTGCGATGAGTGTGCACGGATTGGGCATGACTGAGCATAGCCACGGCAGCGAAGGCGTGATGGCTCTGGCCAGTTTGGCATTGCTCACCGGGAATGTCGGGCGCCCCGGCACGGGCATCAATCCATTGCGCGGCCAAAACAATGTGCAGGGATCCTGTGACATGGGAGCGCTTCCAAACGTCTACACGAATTACCAGTCCGCCAACGATGCCGAACAACAGGGAAAAGTTTCCGTTGCCTGGGGCGTGAAAGTGCCGACCAATGAGGGGATGACCTATCCGAAGATGCTGCATGCGGTCAAAGAGGGCAATGTGCGGAGCATGTACATGATCGGTTCCGACATCGCCCACACCGACCCCAACAACCTTTTTGTGCAGGATGCCCTGAGCCAGCTTGAGCTACTCATCGTGCAGGATATTTTTATGACAGAATCCGCCAAACTGGCACATGTCATCCTGCCGGCGGCGACTTTCCTTGAATCAAACGGTACCTACACCAACGGCGAGCGGCGCATCCAGCGGATTCGGAAAGCACTGGAGCCACCCGGGCAAGCCAAGGAGGATTGGTTGATCGTGGCCGAGCTGGCAGAGGCGATGGGCCGCCCCATCGTTTCATCCCGTGACGTGTCTGATATTTGGGATGAGATGGCTGCGTTGACCCCGAACTTCGCCGGCATCAACTACGAACGCCTCGAACAGCCGGAGTCCATTCAATGGCCTGCGCCGGAGCCGGGGCATCCCGGAACCAAGGTCATGCATACCAGTCGGTTTAATCGTGGGCTTGGCCAGTTTGCAGCCCCGGAATTCGCCGAGCCGAACGAGCGGACTTCCGACGATTATCCGTTCATCATGGTCACCGGGCGGCACTTGTTCCACTACAACGCCGCCACCCAGACTCGCCGCACGCCGCTTACCGAGTTTAGCTCGACCGACTATCTGGAGATTCACCCAGCCGACGCGGCGGAGATCGGAATCGATGACGGCTCGGACGTTTGGCTCTCGAGCCCCCGCAAGAAAATCAAAATGGTAGCCAAGCACAGCGCCAGTTTGCGGCGGGGAAATCTATTCACCACATTCCACTTTCCGGAACTTGGCCTGAATGGAGTCCTCAGCTCCTCCGCCGATGGGTTGACCGGTTGCCCGGAATTCAAGGTCCAGGCAGTCAACGTCGAGCCGGTGAAGTAATCGCGCTTAGCCAAGC
>CAJXAU010000161.1 GCA_913050205.1 uncultured Verrucomicrobiota bacterium | reverse complement strand
GGGCAGCGATTTATCACCACAAGGACGTGGCCATCTACCTGATCAACAGCGAGATTGACGTAAATATCATGGATCGGTACGGCAACACCGTACTCGACGATGCCATCGGTTGGGGGGATCATCTCATCATCGAGCTTCTCCGGGAGCGCGGCGCCAAGACCCGCGAAGAACTCGAAGCCTCTACTGAGCAATAACTGATCACGATGGAATAGCCAACGCTTGGCCAAGCGCGTGAGTCGGATTGATTTTCGGATGGGCGCTGTCTACGATTTTCGGACTCATGTTCCGTTGGCAAATAGGGCTTGGCTTCGCGCTGATGTTTTTGGGCGTGCCGATTGGCCAAGCGGCGGATGCCTCCAGCCACTGGGCGTTTCAGCCGATCGCCAAGCCCCCCTCCCCCGCCGTTAAGGATCGCGCCTGGCCAAGCGCACCGGTCGATCATTTCATCCTCTCCAAACTGGAGGCCAACGGGTTAACACCCGCGCCCCAGGCCAAGGCGTGGACGCTGCTTCGCCGTGCCTCGCTCAACCTCACCGGCCTACCGCCGTCACACGACGAGATGGCGTTGTTCGAGGCGGAAGCCGGCACCGACATGCAAGGCGCGCTCGGACGGCTGATTGATCGCCTGCTCGCCTCGCCCGCGTACGGTGAGCGCTGGGGACGGCACTGGCTCGACATCGCCCGTTACGCCGATAACAAGGGCTATGTTTTTTTTGAGGAAAAGAATTTCCCCTGGGCGTGGACGTACCGGGACTACGTCATCCGCTCGTTGAATGCCGACAAGCCGTTTGACCGGTACATTATCGAACAGCTTGCCGCCGACCAGCTCGAGCTTGCTGATGACAAGACGCCGCTGACTGCGCTTGGTTTTCTCACGCTTGGCCCGCGGTTCTCAGGGAACATTCACGACATATTAGACGACCGGATCGACGTGACCACGCGCGGGTTGATGGGGCTGACTGTCTCTTGTGCCCGTTGCCACGATCATAAATATGACCCCATTCCCACCGCCGATTATTACTCACTTTACGGTGTGTTTCGCAGCGCATCGGAGCCAACGCTGCAGCCGATTTTTCAGCCTGTGCCGGAAACGGAAGAGCGGCGCGCGTTCGATGCGGAGCTGGCCAAGCGCCTCGGGGAGTTAAACGAGTTCGTGGCCAAGACGCGCGAGAATATCATTCACACCGCACGCACGCGCACAGACGAGTACCTCGCCGCGGTTCATGCCAAGCGCAACCAGCCGAGTACGGAAAACTTCATGCTACTCACCGACAAGGGCGCGATTAACCCGTACGTCATTCATCGTTGGGAGATGTTTTTGAAAACTGCCCTCCGCGAACGGGACCCGGTTTGGACCGTTTGGCATCGGTTCGCTGAGCTGGCTGATGATGAATTTGCCGCACACGCCCCGGCGGTGCATCGGGAGTTGTTCAGTTCACCGGATGCACCGCCGATGAACGACCTTGTGCGTAGTGCCTTCGCCGCGGCCCCGCCCAAGTCGATGAAAAATGTCATCGACGGCTACGGTGAACTGTTCAAATCAGTCGATGCTGAATGGAAGGAGTACCGGGAAAAAAATGAACGACTCGACGACGATGCCGAGGCGCTGCGGTTGGTATTGTACGGTCCGAATTCGCCGCCGATGATACCGCGCCGGCTCGGCTGGGGTTTTCTCGCGCTCATCCCCGATCGGCCAGATCAGGCCGTCTACAAAAAACTCATCAAGGCCGTTGAGGAATGGAGCGTGAAGGGAAAAGGCGCGCCGCCCCGGGCGATGGTGCTGACGGAGGTTACCCCGCCGTACGAGCCGGTGGTCTTCAACCGCGGAAATCCGCACCAACGCGGGGAGCCGGTGCCCCGGCAATTCCTGTCGGCCCTCACCAACGGAAAACGTCAGCCGTTCAATAACGGCGGTGGCCGCCTAGAGTTGGCACGCGCCATCGCCTCGCCGGGCAACCCGCTCACGGCTCGGGTGATCGTTAACAGAGTTTGGGCGTGGCATTTCGGCAGCGGACTTGTGAATACTCCGAGTGACTTTGGCCTACGCAGTCAACCGCCAAGCCACCCGGGGCTGCTCGACTGGCTCGCCTCCGATTTCATCGCCAACGGCTGGAGCCTGAAGCATTTGCACCGGCAAATCTTGACCTCCGCCACGTGGCAAATGGCATCCACCCATCCTGATGAACTTTCCGACTCCAACGCCACGAACCCCGGGATGATCGACGCTGAAAATCGTCTGTTATGGAAATTCAATCGCCAACGGCTGGGCTACGGGACGATGCGCGATGAACTCGTCGCCGCCACCGGCCAGCTTAATTCCACCATTGGCGGCCCACCCGTAAATGTCATGGGAGACTTCAATCCGCGCCGCAGTATTTACGGCCGCATTGACCGAATGGACGTGGACACCACCCTGCGCGCCTTCGATTTCCCCGACCCCAACCTCACCTGCGCCCATCGCGAAACCACGACGGTTTCCCCGCAGGCACTCTACCTGATGAACAACGCGAGCATCGCTGATTACGCCAAGCGCATCACCTCGCGAGAGGATTTGTCGAATGAAAAGGAAACGAGGGTGAGCCAACTTTACAAAATCCTCTTCACGCGCACCCCCGATAGGGATGAGTTGACGTTGGCCAAGCGCTACCTTGGCCAAAATCCTGACCAAGCGAAGTGGCAGAATTTTGTCCACGCACTACTTTTGACCAACGAGTTTTCTTATGTTGACTGATCGGAATTCAAAATCGCCATGCCCGCAAGCGGGAATGATCTCGTCACGCCGTGAATTCCTGACCCGCACCGGCACCGGCTTCGGCATGATGGCCTTGGCCGGTCTCACCCACGCCAAGCGGCCACACACACCGAGGCCGCCACATTACGCACCAAAGGCTCTACGAGTGGTACACCTGTTCATGAACGGCGGCCCATCCCAGGTGGATACATTCGATCCAAAACCATTGCTCAATGAACTGCACGGGAAGCCGTTGCCAGTGAAAAACTTTCGCACCGAACGCCGCACGGGACACGCGATGGGGTCGCCTTATTCATTCAAGCGTTACGGGCAGTCCGGTTTGCCGGTGAGCGAGATTTTCGCCAAAACAGCAGAGGCCGCCGCGGATGACCTTTGCGTAATTCGCTCGATGAAGGCCGAGGTGCCAAATCATGAGCCGTCGCTGATGCTCATGAACTGCGGCGAAGCGCAATTGCCACGGCCAAGCTTTGGCGCCTGGGTGAATTACGGGCTCGGTACGTTGAACGAAAACCTGCCCGGCTTCGTTGCGATGTGCCCGGGCGGGTATCCCATTGTCGCCACGCGCAATTGGCGCAGCGCGTTTCTGCCGGGAGCATTTCAGGGCACGTATCTGGATACAAAACACAAGGAGGTCACCAAGCTCATCGCCAACATCCGCAACAGCCGCCTTTCGCCGATGCAGCAGCGCGAGCAACTTGACCTTGTGCAGGCGCTCAACGCCCGGCACCTGAAGGCGCGCGCCTCTGATCCGCAGCTCGAGGCACGCATCCAGACATTCGAGCTGGCCTACCGGATGCAAGCCGAGGCCACCGACGTGTTTGATATCCATCGCGAGCCAAAACACATCCGCGATGCCTACGGCAACGGCACGCACGGTCGGCAGCTTCTGATGACGCGGCGTTTGCTCGAGCGCGGCGTCCGGTTCGTGCAGGTGTGGAGCGGCGGCGGGCAGCCGTGGGATAACCACGATGGTCTCGAAAAAAATCACCGCAAGCTCGCCGGCGATTGGGATCAACCCCTCGCCGCCTTTCTCACCGATCTTCGCCAGCGCGGCCTGCTCGACAGCACGCTTGTCCTTTGGGGCGGCGAGTTTGGCCGCACACCGGTCGCCGAGTATCCCGCCCTGAACGGACGCGACCACAACCACTACGGTTTCACCTGCTGGCTCGCCGGCGGCGGCGCACGAGGTGGCTACGCCCACGGTGGCACCGACGAATTCGGCTTTCGCGCGGTGGACAAGCCGGTACACGTGCATGACCTACACGCAACGATGCTTCATTTGCTCGGTCTCGATCACGAGCGCCTCACCTACCGCCACGCCGGTCGCGACTTCCGGTTGACTGACGTCCACGGCCGAGTCATCCGCGAACTTCTGGCTTAACTGAAAAGCTCAGACTCATACGACAGGATCGATTCCATCACTCCTGTGCCCACCGTGTCCCGAATAGTCACCCCGCTTGGCCAAGCGCTTGGTTTATCAGCGTTCGTTGGTGGACTTTGGATCAAAGACATCGCGAAGGCCGTCGCCGAGGAAGTTTAGCGCCATGAGCATCGCCGCGAGCGCGCCGGCCGGGAACAGGATCATCCACCAGTAGACACGCACCGGGTTGATCTGCGCCGCGCCCTCGGCGATCAGCGAACCCAGACTCGCCTGTGGCGGCTGGATGCCCAGCCCCAGATAGCTAAGGAATGACTCGTACAACACCACCGCCGGCAGCGTCAGCGTCAGGTACACGATCACCACACCGAGCACGTTGGGCAGGATGTGCCGCCAAAGAATCGTCCACGTACCGAGACCAAGCGATCGTGCCGCCTCGACAAACTGCTGCTCGCGCAGGGCCAATACCTGACCACGCACAATACGCGCCATGGTCAGCCACGACACCGCACCCAGTCCGGCGTACAGCAACAGGTGCCGTGCCGTTTCGCCTCCATCCCCGCCAAACGCAGATTCGACCCAACCCTGAACCACGCCCTCAAGTGTCGTGATGATGACGATCACGAAAATGATCGATGGCAGCGAGTAGAGCACGTCAACAGTACGCATCATCCAGTTGTCCCAACGACCGCCAAGCAGCCCGGCGGCCGCGCCCCATAGTACGCCGATCAACAGGCTCACCAGCGCGCCGACAAGGCCAACCAGCAGCGAGATACGTGTCCCAGCCAGTACGCGGCCAAACAGGTCGCGCCCGTGCACATCGGTTCCAAACCAGTGCTTTGCGCTTGGCTCGGCAAACTGTGCGTCGCTGTGTTGGTTGCCGAGGTCGGACAC
>CAJXAU010000160.1 GCA_913050205.1 uncultured Verrucomicrobiota bacterium | reverse complement strand
GACGGCATCAGCGGTGTGTACGCCTCGCCGGTGAGCGCGGCCGGCAAAGTATACATCGTCGGACGCAATGGAGGTGTATCCGTGCTGAAAGACAGCGCCAAACTCGAAGTGCTCGCCACCAACGAACTGGATGAGAAATTTGACTGCTCACCGGCAATCGTCGGCAAACAGCTCTTCCTCCGCGGCAAGGAATATCTCTACTGTATCGCGGAAAAGTGATCGGTAAGCGGCGAGATTTCTCACTGTTCCTTGCGTTTAACTATAACAGCCAGCACCCCCCCCACGACCAGCGGCAACACAGCGAGTAGTAGCAGGATAAGGCAGAGCGCATTGACTTGTGCGTGATGCCCGTAGTGCAACAGGTTGAACACCCGCAGTGCAAGCGTCTCGCCACCGGGCGGCACGATCAGCACCACGGTCTCCGTGTCCCACAGGCATAGTAGATAAATTACATACCAACCGGCCGCAATGGCCCAGCCGGCCTGTGGCAAAAACAGGTGCCGCCAACGCTGCCACCATGGCACTCCGGAGAGGTCGACGACGTTTCGCAGATCAGCATCCACCGAGCGCTTGGCCAAGCGCATCCCCTCCCAGCCAAGCGCAAAATACCGTAACCCGAGTGCCACCAGCATCATCCCGCTGCCTCCGTAAAACCACCCCAACCATTGCAGATTAAAAACGGAGATCAAACCCACGCCAAGCAGAACGCCTGGCAAAAAAAACAATAACCAAGCCAAACGAAATTTCCCGTACCCACTGGTCAGCGCACCCAACCCGACGACCAACGCCGCAGCGACCGAAGCCAACCAAAATGAATTCCAGATGGAACGCGCTCCCGCGCGGATGGCATCGGGGAAATCTGACCACGTTCGCGCGTCGATCAACAGGTGGCCAAGGGGCAGCAACAATGAAATGGCTACAACGAACAAGGCCAAGCAAGCCATGGCCCGCCAAAGCGCCTGGCCAAGCCGGTCAGCTAATAAGCCAGCGGAGACTCCCGGACTTTCCCATGGCCAAGCGATCTCTCGTCCCCGCAATACCAACAGCACCACCAACGGTAACACCACCAGAACCCAACCGTATTTCCATGCCAGTTTGAAATTGTAAGACGAACTGAATTCCACCCAGAACTGCGCCGGATAAACGTTCACCTGCAGGATTGCCGGCACGGAAAAGTTGTTGAATGCCAAGGCAAACACGATAACCCCGGATTGCATCAGTGCCGTCCCTGAGATTGGTAATAAAACCTCGCTCACCAACGGCCAACCGCCCAACCCCGGTTCGGCGTCCAGCAGCTCAGTAGTCAACCGCTTTAGGGCACCGTACGACATTAAGCACGGCACCGGCCAAAGCATGAGCGTCAGCACCCACACCGCACCTCCAAACGAATATACGTCCAGCGGCAAAACCGGCCTCAACAACCCCACATTTCCGAGCAGGCCCAGCCAAGTATTCACCACCAAAAACGGAGGGAGGGAAAAGGCAGCCACCGCACCGACCAGTACAACAATGCGCCAGCGACCGGCAGCGGTCGCAAGAAAAACAGCCACAATCCAGCCGATACACGACGCGAAAATCGTTACCAGTAATGCCAGCCCAAAACTGTTGAGCAGCAATCCCCAGCTCATTTAGTCGAGGAAAATGGATTTCAGATCGGCAACCGCGCGCTCGTTCTCCATAACCACGCTTGGCCAAGCGATCTTTCCAGTGGTCGAAGGTATTGCCGGATCAAGTGCTCCGGCCGAGATCAACGAGTCTATCACTGGTTGTGACTGCAGGTGCTTGGCCAAGCGCTTGGCCAAGTCTGGCTGCGGCGCACCGGCGATGTAACCGATCGAGTTTCGAATCACGAACCCATCCCGGGAGAGCGGTTGACCGGCAATGGGCAGCCCGTTTTTCAACCCGGCTCGTACGTCGTCCGAGTCGGTCAGCCCTAACGCCACCTCGCCGCGCCCCACGAGTTGCACCACCACGGAATTACCGTCCACGGCCATCACGTCGTTCGCCTTCAATGCCCGACACCAGTCGCGCCAGCGTCTCTCCCCCCACTGCTGCCTCAACACCTGAAAATGTGTGGCCGTGGAGCCGAACAACGGCAGCGCGATCACCACCTTCCCGCGCCACTGCGCGTTGGTCAGCGAGGCCAAATCTTTTGGCACCGTCGCACGGGCCAACTGGTTGGTATTCCAAACCCACTGGCGCGTCCGGGCTCCAAACGTCTCCACCGGTTGGCCCTTGCTGAGCACGCCTCGGGATGCAAGTTGGTGAGTTCGAAACTCTTCATTATTCCAAAACAGATCACACTGAGGGTTGGCCTTCTCGGCGATTAACCGGTTGACCAACCCCACCGTCTTGACTGCCTCACTATCGTAAACCGCACGTACGGTGATGCCGGTTTTCTTTTCGAATTCGCGGAGAATTGGCTCGGCATAAACCTGATCCTGCGACGTGTAAACTGTGACCGAGTTCACGCTGGAGCCACACCCCGCCAAAAGCAGGGCCGCCGCGAGTAATGCGCTCTGTACCAGCCAATTCTTCATGCCGTGCGCCGATGGTAAAACCACCACTCAAACATCAGGAAACCGAGGCAAAACATGGCGAACCATCGCCACATCTCCTTGTCAGTGTCCAACTGCATCGTCGCCTCCACGCGACCATACTCGCCTAATTGCAACTCCTC
Source organism: uncultured Verrucomicrobiota bacterium (assembly GCA_913050205.1). GTDB lineage: Bacteria > Verrucomicrobiota > Verrucomicrobiia > Limisphaerales > UBA1096 > UBA1096. Next base: position 2,351 of record CAJXAU010000160.1, on the reverse strand, counting down.
TCGGGGTTCGATGGCGCTCTCGTTCGCATCCATCAGGTTCACGCAAAACGCCACTTCATTCGTCCCCAGCGCCGCGCGGTAGACACCTTGTTGAAACGTGTTGGCATAAATCAATTCACCGCTGGAAGTCGTCTGCACCTGCTCTGCATTCCCATCCGGCAAGGTCACGGTGACAGTTGACTCCTCCTCCGCCATACGAATCGCGAATGACTCGCCCGCGCGGAGGCTGGTACTCACATCGGGGCTAAGCCAGTCCATCGCGTTGGCGACGAAAATCGGAAATGACACCCGCAGGGGCCAAGTGCTGTCGAGCGGGTTGAAACCCATCCAGACTGCCCGCTGTCCGTCATGCTCGCCAGCGGCAAGCAATGGTGCGGATGGCGATTCCACCAGCGGCGTCATCCATGAGGGCAGAGTGGCGCTGGTCGCGCGGGCGAGTTGTACGTTGTCAAAATTCACAAAGCGCAGGAGGGCATGTGTGCTTTTCCAATCCACGATCGGCGGGGCCTCAAGGGTTCCGCTTGGCCGGAACCAGTTGGTCGATTGCGTGTGGATGGCCAGCACATTTCCGTCTGGCCAAGCGCTTGGTTGCACAGCATCCAGAATAACAACATCCACCGGCGGATCCGGGTCGGTCAGGCTGGCCGCCACGGACAAGTCCAGCTTGGGCACACTCCGGAGCGCCTTCTCGAGGAACGCATTTCCGGAAGTCACAAGCAGCGCCTTCACGTCTCGGCGAGCCAAGCTCAACACCGAACCGGTATTGTCCACAGCAAGCGCATCATCCTGCTTGAGTTGCATGCGAAACACCCCGTTGGTTCGCTGGTTCGTAACAAACACGAGCGAAGCCGTATTGGTCGGCCCCACGCTGACGCGGCGACTGCCCACCAGTTGTTCGTCAAAAAGCAGCGAAACGTCGCTGGCCAGCGCATTGGTCGAGGCATTCCTGATCGTTGCGAAGACTGCCTGCTGATTGACCAACTCCGGGTGAGGGCGCACCTCAAGCGATACGATGCCGAGATTCTCCCCTCGCTCACCGATCCGGTGATAAACAAGATTCAGGTCTTGCAACTCGAATGCGTCAAGGTCGGAGGAGACGCCGTCACTGAACAGGTGCACCTCCGCCTTTGCCCGGCTGCGGGTCAGGTTTTGCGCAAGCTTAATGGCTTCGAGCAACCTTGTCGGGGAATCGGTTGCCTCCGCTTGGCCAAGCGCTGCGTGCAAAACCGATTTGGCACCGGTCGGCGACTGGCGCACCTCCGTCACGCCCCCGGAGAGGATGAGCACCATCTCGTCATTGTCGAACATCCCATCAATCAATTTTCCCACCCCGGTCTTCGCTTGGCCAAGCCGGTTGGGCGCGACATCCGTCGCCTGCATCGAAGCGGACACATCCAAAATCACCACGAGAAACCGGCCGCTCTCCATCTTGCCGGCAAAGTACGGGCGAGTCAGCGCAAACACCGCCAACGCCAACAGGATCAGCTGGATGATCAGCAGCCAGTTGTGCCGCAGTTTTTGGAACGGAGAATTGGCCTGAGTCTCGTTGAGGAATTGCTGCCAAAGCACCGTGCTCGACACCAGCCTCGCCACGCGCCGGCGCTTGAGCAGATAAAAGACCACCACCACCGGCAGGGTCACGGCAAACGCCAGCGCTTCCGGCGAGAGAAAATTCACCGCCACATGCCTCCCGTTCGCATGGCCTTGAGCAGGAGATCATCGATCGGGGTATCGGATTGCGCCAACTGATAACGGATGCCCCGTGCCTGACAAAATTCCTGCAATCTACGACAATAGTTTTGAACCGTCGCCCGATAGGCCTTGAGCCGGTATTTGCCAAACGTCACCTCCTGCTCCGCACCGGTCTCGGAATCGATCACCTTAAGGTCGCCGTAGCTCGAGGGTTCCAATTCCTCCGGCGCGAGTACCTGCACGGCATGCACCTCGGAGCCTCGATTGGCCAACGACTTCAATCCGGCCTCGTAGCCGGAGGGGTCCAGAAAATCGCTCAGCACCACAACCACCCCCTGCGTCCTGTGCTTCATCGAGCCAAGCCTGAGTGCCTGATTAAAATCGGCCGTGCCCCCGGCCTGCAGGCTATTGAGGTTGTCAAAAAAACGCAGCGCCGACCGCCGACCCCGTATAGTCCGGAGTTCACCAGCCAAGCCGGATTGGTTTTCCGCCACCGGAAATGGCTCCACCGTGACGCGGTCGAAACCGCACAATGCCACATAACCCACTGCCGCCGCCACCTGCCGGGCGAAATCAAACTTGGGCACCCCTCCAAACGACATTGACTCGCTCGAATCAAGGTAAATGGTGACCGGCAGTTCGCGTTCCTCTTCGTAGAG
>CAJXAU010000159.1 GCA_913050205.1 uncultured Verrucomicrobiota bacterium | reverse complement strand
CCGCGTGACTTTGCCCAGAGGTCGAAACAGGCGTTGGTGATGGAGGCGAGCGCGAGGTGTGTCACGCCCTTGTGCGGGCCAAGCCAGCGCACGCCCGGATGCTCGGCGAGCGAGCGTTGCACCGCGCCAAACTCCGCCATCAATTCCTCGATCTCGCGGCCCTCCAGCGGCTCGGCGAGTATGCGGATCGCCTCACAGACAAGGTTGGTGCCGTCGCCCAGCGTGTAGGCGATGCCGGTGCCGGTCAGGCCGGTATCGGTCTCGAGCAGCGTCACACCGTAGCCGTACGAGGGGTCAGTGTGTACGGCATCGGAGCCGGCGCCGTCCTTGAGTTTGCGGCGGAAATCGTGGGTGGAGATGGATTGAATCGTCGGCATCAGGCGATCGCTTGGCCAAGCCCGACCACGTCCCGCGCCGTCTCACGCGCCCACTGGTCGGCCTCGATGATTTCGTCCAGCGTCGGATGCTCGATGACCTGATGGCGATCCATCACCTCCGTGACTGACTCGGCGATTCCGACAAATGAGGTGTGCCGGTCACAAAAGGCATCGACCGCGATTTCGTTCGCGGCGTTGAGCACAGCCGGGAGCGTGCCGCCCACTTCGCCGGCGCGTCGCGCTTGGCCAAGCGCGGGGAACTTGGCCAAGTCCGGCGCCTCGAAGTCCAGCCGGCCAAGCGCGGCGAAATCCGTTTGCACTCGCTCGCTCGCCGCGCGGCTTGGCCAAGTGAGCGCGTACTGGATCGGCAAGCACATGTCCGGCGTGGAAAGTTGAGACAGGATGGAGCCATCGACGAACTCGACCATCGAGTGCACCACGCTTTGCGGATGAACGATGACATCGACCTGCGGCATTGGGATGTCGAATAGCCAACGGGCCTCGATCATCTCGAGGCCCTTGTTGAACATGGTGGCCGAGTCGATGGTGATCTTGCGGCCCATCACCCACGATGGATGTTTCAGCGCCTGCTCGACGGTTATACCGGCGAAGTCATCGATCGGAGTCTGCCGGAACGGCCCACCCGAGGCGGTCAGGATCAGGCGTCGCACCGAGTCGGGCGAGCGTCCGTCAAGACACTGGAAAATCGCCGAATGCTCGCTGTCCACCGGCAGGACGTTCACGCCATGTTTACGCGCTTCAGCCATGACAATTTCACCGGCCATGACGAGGATTTCCTTCGACGCCACGGCGATGTCCTTTCCGGCGCGGATGGCGGCGAGTGCCGGTTGCAACCCCGCTGTGCCGACGATGGCGATCAGCACGATGTCCGCGCTTGGCAAAGTGGCCAACTCGATCAGGCCCTCCTCGCCACTTGCCACGCGGATGCCGTCGAGTTTCGACCTCAGCCCTTCCGCCTTTTCCGGGGAACCGATCGAGACCAGTTCGGGTTGAAATTGTTTGGCCTGTTCCGCGAGCAAAGCGTCGTTGCCACCCGCGGCGAGGCCGACGAGGCGGATGTCTCCCGGCAAATCCCCGGCCACCATTGCTGTGCTGGTGCCGATCGATCCGGTACTGCCCAGTAAAACGACGTTTTTCATTCTGCGTGGCGGCTACTCATTGAACAAAACCAGCCGAAGGTAAAGGAACATCAGAGGTGCATTGAACAACAGACTATCGAGTAGATCGAGGATGCCACCGATGCCCGGAAAAAAAGAGCCGGAATCCTTCACACCGGAGTCGCGCTTAAAGACCGACTCGACAAGGTCGCCCACCACGGCACCCACCGCCATCAACGGGCCCAACACTGCCGCGTGTATCAGCGTCATGCCGCCGAGTTTTGTCGCGCCATAAAAATAAGCAAATACCAGTGCCACCGCCGTGGACAACAGGATCGCGCCGATAAAACCCTCCCACGTTTTTCCGGGGCTGACATTGGGAATCATTTTGTGGCGGCCAATCAGCGAGCCAAGCGAGTAGGCCCCGATGTCACTGCACTTGGTGACGAGAATGAAAAACAGAAGGCAAACCCCACCGTCGAACGCAGCCTCCTCCGGTGCCCCGTTCGCTGTCTTGAAAAAGAAAATCTTTAGAATAAAACCGAGCAGCCACGAGACGTAAAGCACCCCGAGTATCGTGTTGCCGTTCATCGAAAAACTTGGCGGCGCCGGATGGGCGAAGACCCGGCGCACCAGAATCACGATTAGGAATACGGCGAGGATCGCCACCTCCAGTTCAGCGGCACCAGCGAGACTGGGGGCGGCCAAGCCGAACCATTTGGCAGCCAGCCCGGAGAGGTACAGGAACACCGCGCCGAGCAGTACCACTCCGCCGGTGAGGCCCAGCCACTTGAATCGGGGAAGCTGGTTTTCCTTCACCATGCTGTAAAACTCCAAAAGGCCGACGACGTTGAGCAGCATCACCAACGCACCGACCAGCACGACCGACAGGGTGCCTCCGCTGAGCAGCCCATAAAAAACAACGCCGAGCAATACGGCCGTGCTGCCCAGCCGCCGCGCAAATATGGCTGCCTTTGAGTCGGTTTTTTTTGGAGAGGAATCGGGTTCGGACATCGGGTGAGGCGAGGGTTTCAGCCGGTCGGGGCGGGGTCAAACTTTTCCGAACCGGCGGTTGCGCCCGGCGAATTCCTCCAGCGCGCTGCAGAACTCCGCCTCACCGAAGTCGGGCCATAACCGGTCGGTCACCACAAGTTCTGCATAGGAAATCTGCCAAAGCAGAAAATTGCTGACCCGCATCTCCCCGCTCGTGCGAATGAGCAGATCCGGATCCGGCATGTCAGAGGTGTAGAGGTGCTCCGAGATGGTTTGCTCGGTAATTGCGCCTGGATCGATCTCGCCATCGCGTGCTTTCTCGGCGATGCCGCGCACGGCGTCGACCAACTCGGTGCGCCCGCCGTAGCTCAACGCAAGCGTGAGAGTGGTTCCGGTGTTTTGTGCGAGCGACGCCTTGGTAGTCTCGAGTTGTTCGCGGACGAACCCGGGTAATCGGCCGGTCTGCCCGATGGCCTGCAGCCGCACGTTGTTGTCGTTCATCTCGCGTTGCTCCGACTTGAGGTAACGGGCGAGGTACTTCATCAGCGTATCCACCTCGTCTTGTGGGCGGTTCCAGTTTTCAACTGAGAAGGCGTACAGTGTCAGGTAACGGACGCCCAGTCGCGACGTAGTCCGCAACACCGACCGTACCGACTCGGCCCCGCGTCGATGCCCCTCGACACGCGGCAGGCCACGCTCCTTCGCCCAGCGGCCGTTGCCGTCCATGATAATCGCCACATGCGCCGGGAGGACGGCAAGCGCTTTTTCGCTGAGTTGTGTTGTGGCGCCGGACATGCGCTTGGCCAAGCGGCCATCAAAGGGTGATTGTCTGCGATCGCGCCGGGCCAACCGAGGCGAAGCGCAGCTTCGTGCCGGTAAGCTTGGCCAAGGCCTGGCCGTAGCGGCGGGCGTTCAGCGGCAGATCCTTCCACTTGCGAATTTTATCCGTGGGCTTCTGCCATCCGGGGAAAGTCTCATACACCGGTTTGCATCTGGCCAGCACGTCGAGATCGGTTGGCTGAAGGTCGAATCGCTTGCTGCCAACGCGGTACGCGACGCACACCTTGACCTCAGGCAACGTGTCCAGACCATCGAAGTTTGTTACTGCCAGGTCGGTAATGCCGTTGACCATGACTGCCTGCCGAACAGTGACGGCGTCGAACCAGCCGCAGCGCCGCTCGCGCCCGGTGGTAGCACCGTATTCGCGCCCCATGCCGTGCAGCAGATCGCCCACGACCGAGTCCTCGGACGGCATCGGGCCTTCGCCCACGCGGGTGGTGTAGGCCTTGGCCACGCCGACCACACGATCGATCATGGTCGGCGGAATGCCGGAGCCGGTGCACATGCCGCCGGAGGTGGTGTTGGACGAAGTGACGTACGGGTACGTGCCGTGATCAATATCGAGAAACGTCCCCTGCGCACCCTCAAACAAGATTCGTTTTTTTGCAGCCGTCGCCTCGTGCAGCATTTGAAATGTGTTGGCCACGTAAGGCTTGAGCCGGCGCGCCGCCTTGAGGACGCTCTCGCGGGTGGCCTTGGCCGAGACCGGCTTCGCGCCGAGGGCCTTGAGCATCGCGTTCGCGCGTTTGATCCCCTGATCAAGTTGTTCGCTGAATCGCTTGGGATTGAGGATGCTGCCCATCCGCAGGCCGACACGGTCGATCTTGTCGCCGTACGCCGGCCCGATGCCACGCATGGTGGTGCCGATTTTGTTTTTGCCTTTCAACGCCTCGCGGGCGGCGTCGAGCGCCTTGTGGTAGGGGAACACCATGTGGGCAGCGTCGCTCACATGCAACCGGCCCTTGGGATCGATGCCGGCCTTGAGCAGCCCGTCGATCTCCTCGACTAGCCCGATCGGATCCACCACGACACCGTTGCCGATGATGCAGGTCGTTCGCTTCCGCAGAATCCCGGAAGGGATCAGGTGCAGGATATACTGAGTCTTTCCAACGATGACCGTGTGCCCGGCGTTGGCTCCGCCCTGAGCGCGGGCGACGATGTCCGCCTGTTCGGTCATGAAATCGATGATCTTGCCCTTGCCCTCGTCGCCCCATTGGGCGCCCACTAGAATGGTGTTCGACATTTGCTGTTGTCTGTTCACGAAAAAACCCCGAGACCAAGTCCGGGGCTTTCCCTTATTAGCGCAGAGACGCTATGGAAACAGAAGGCCGGTGTCAACGCTCTGCGCGTAGGGAGCTACGCTTCCAACCTTTTGCGCTTGGCCAAGCGCTTGGTTTATTTCATGTGCTCGGCGAGGAAAGATTCCACCTCGCGGTAAAACTCGAACACGTTTTTTTCGTTTCGAAAACCGTGCCCCTCGTTGGCCTTGATAATGAGTTTGTTGGGGATGTCGTTCTTGTCGAGCGCCCGCTTGAGGATTCGTCCGTGCTTGGGAGGGACGCGCCAGTCCTCCATGCCGTATGCCATCAAAACCGGCACGCGCACCTTGTCGATGTTGTTTTGGATGGAACGGTTCTTGATCCAGTCCTTGTCCGTCTTGCGGTCGGCGATCATCACGGCATCGATGGCGTCGTTGAATTTCTCCGGCAA
>CAJXAU010000158.1 GCA_913050205.1 uncultured Verrucomicrobiota bacterium | reverse complement strand
AGCCTACCGCATAAGGTCTCGTTTGAAAACTACTTCAACACCTTCAACTTCACATCCTTGAAAAGCACAATCATGCCGGGATCGTGGAGTTGCAATTGGATCATGCCGCTCTTGAGGCGCTTGGCCTGAGGCAGGTGCTCGGTGAATTCGCTCGAGAGCTTGCCGTTGATGTACATCTTAAAGTTGTTGCCCTTGGCGATGATGTGTACGTCGTTCCACTTGCCCTTTTTGATGTCGGACACCTTGAGGCCATTCTTGACCGGCGTGATCGTCGGTTCGTCGTTTTTGCCGATTACCAGAACGTCGCCCCGAAAACACCGGTGCTCCCGGCGACCGGGTGTGTGAAAATCCCACGCACCCAAAACCTTTCCGCCAATCCCCACGTGGCCAAGGTCGGCGTGGTAGCTTTGAAAATCTCGGCGGCCGGTCTTGTCCGGGATCGCCCGAATGCTCACCCCGCTGTTGCCTTTGCCGGGAAAGCGGTAGCTGAATTTCAGCTCAAGGTCGGCCACGTTTTTGTTTTTGCTGTATGTCAGGTAGCCACGCCCCTTGTCGCCAGTGCCGACAATCGCACCGTTCTTCGCCTCCCAAGCGGGAGCGCTCTTGGCCGGGGTTGCCTCCCAGCCGTCGAGAGTCTTTCCGTCGAAGATGGTGACAAAGCCATCCTTGTCCGCCTTGGCATCCGCAGCTATCGCACCAGTGGTAAAATTACAGAAACCAAGCGCAGCAACTGCGATCCATGTTGAAGGAGTCCGAAACAGGTTCATTTTAAAAGCTGAGTTCACGGCCGGAATGTACGTCGGCCAAGCCGCTTGGCCAAGCTAGCTTGTTATATAATCGAGCAATTCAAACAGCACTCGATTGGCTGTCTCGGCAGAAGTCGCGGTCGATTCGCGCATGGCATCCGCCGATTGCACGTAACACCCCTTGGCCAAGTCGCCGGGGCAATTCTCGATCATCAATTCGGTCGTTTCCGCAGTGGTTTCCAAATGAAACTGGAGGCCGATGACGTTTCTGCCGACTTGGAACGCCTGATTTTCACAACTCTCACTCCGCGCCAAATGGACGGCACCGGCAGGCAGATCAAACGTATCGCCGTGCCAATGAAAAGCGTTCATTCGCTGCGGGAAGGAGAACACCTCATGGCTCCCGGCGACGGCTTCCACCGAAAACCAGCCGATCTCCCGGTGTTGATTGGGGTAAATTCTCGAACCCAACACATCGGCAATCAACTGTGCCCCCAGGCAAACTCCCAATACGGATACGCCGGCGGCCATCGCGCTCCGCACAAACGCCTTTTCGCCGACCAACCAGGGATGTGATTTCTCATCCGGCACATTCATCGGCCCACCCATGATGATGACCAAGTCTATATCGGCCACCTCTGGTAGCTCAGTGGACTCGTAAAACCGAGTGTACGACACATCCGCGCTGCGGGACTCCAACCACACAGCCATACACCCCACCCCCTCAAATGGAACATGCTGCAAAACGTGAACTCGCATCGTTCTCCTCAACTACCCCAGAACACCATGAACCACATGGCCGTGGACGTTGGTCAGGCGGCGCTGGATGCCGTTGTGATAAAAACTGAGTTGCTCGTGGTCGAGCCCAAACAGGTGCAGCACCGTCGCATGGAAGTCGTGCCAACTCACCCGATTTTCCACTGCCCGATAGCCGATCTCATCCGTGGCGCCGTACGCCATTCCGGGGCGCGCCCCGCCGCCGGCCATCCACACGGTGAATCCGGGATGGTTATGATCACGCCCATCGCCAAGCGTGTCGGCCGGACTCTGTGTGAACGGCGTCCGACCGAACTCGGTGGTAAACGTCACCAGTGTATCCTCCAGCATGCCCCGCTGTTTCAAATCCTTCAGCAACGCAGCGATCGGCTGGTCAATTCGGGCTGCCTCGCGGGTATGATTGGGCACCATCTTCTCATGGCCATCCCAACTGGTGCGCGGATTGCCCCCAAGCGGGCCGCCGGAAAAAAGTTGCACGAACCGCACACCCCTCTCCAACAACCGCCGCGCGAGAATGCAGTTTTGGGCGAAGTCTGCAGTCGCCTTCCCCTCGAGTCCGTACTGGCGAGTGATGGACCTCGGTTCGCTCGAGATGTCCGCCGCTTCCGGCACGGACAACTGCATGCGCGCAGCCAATTCGTAGCTGCGCATCCGGGCGCTCAACATATCCTCCGCACCGCCCAAGCGCGTGAGTTGTTTACCGTTGATCAACCCAAGCAAACGAGCCCCGGCCGACTCGGCGGCATCGCTTGGTTGCCCCGGTGGGAACAGGTCGCGAACAGGCTGCGCCCCACCCTCGAACGCCACGCCCTGATGTGTCGCCGGCAAAAAACCACTGCTCCAGCTCGACGCCCCACCGCTGGGAGCACCCCGTCGATCCGGCAGTACAACAAACGCCGGAAGCGACTCAGTAACTGTGCCCAGCCCGTAGCTCAACCAACTACCCAACGACGGAAAACCGTTCACCGGGAACCCGCTGTTGTGCAAAAAAAGGGCCGGCGTGTGGTTGCCGGTGTCCGCGTACATCGAGCGGATGACGGTCAACTCATCGACAACCCCGGCGAGGTGAGGAAACAACTCAGAGACCCAAAGGCCGCTTTGCCCGTGCTGCCGAAACGCCCAGTCGTTTTTCCGGATGCGACCGACCTTGCCGAAAAACGGATCGATATTTTTTATACCCGGAGCCTGACCGTGGTGCTTGGCCAAATCCGGTTTGTAGTCGAATGAATCAATCTGGCTCAATCCGCCAACAAGGCAAATATTGATACCACGCTTGGCCCGCGGGATATGATGTGGCTGCGCCCCGAGCAGGGTCGTCATCGCGGTCGCTCCCAGCCCCTGCACTGCCCAGTTGAAAAAACGGCGACGGCTGAGCTTGGGCGGATTCGCAGGTTCGCCACTCCACGGCTGCCCTTGGCTTGAATTGGAGGGACGAGCCTGCGAGTCCGCTTGATTATGTTTCCCCAATTTCATGTCACTCGATAACGACAAATTCACCGCTGTTGAACAACACCCGGCCAAGCGCGGGCAACCCATGTTCGCGAACGAGGGCGACGGCCGCGCGAGCCTCGTCTGAATCCGGCGACCGGCCAAGGCACAGCAACCAAGCCCTCTCCACCTGCGCTGCGGTATCCGCACCGGCCTCTTTTTCCACCCGCTTGGCCAAGCGCTTGGCCAAGCGCCAGACAAATGGACTGTTGCGCAGGCTGAGGGCCTGTAGCGGTGTAGTGGTGACCGAACGAGCCGGTGTGGTCGTAGAGGGATCAGGACAGTCAAACCCATCCAGCAACGAGTCGCGACCACCCCGTGGCGAGAACCGATAAACAGTGCGACGGTCAAACTCCGGCCCCTCCCTCTCGATCGGGTGATAATACCGGCCGGCATTAAAATAGACTTCCTTCACGTCCTCAAATCCCGGCCCGCCCTGCTGGGGGTTGAGCGCCCCGGAGACAAACAACAGTGAGTCCCTCAGCACCTCCCCCTCGACACGCCTCGGGCTGAACCGCCAAAGCAACCGGTTGTCGCGGTCCGCTTGCGAAGCTGCCTCATTTGCTCGGGCAGACTGCCGGTAAGTGGCCGAGGTCACAATAAGTCGATGTAACGCCTTCATTTGATACCCGTTGTCGCGAAACCAACCGGCCAACCAGTCGAGCAATTCTGGATGACTTGGCCGCATGCCGGTCGCACCAAAGTCACTCGGCGTGCTCACCAGCCCCCGTCCGAAGTGCCAATGCCAAACCCGGTTGACGATGACACGGTGGAAAAGTGGGTTGTCACGGTGCGTTATCCAGTCGGCCATCGCCCTGCGCCGCTCGGCATCCGGAGAGGCCGAAGAGAGCTTAAGATCAGCCGACATGCCGCGCACGGCCGACGCCGCACCGGGCAACACCTCATCCCCCAACGTTGCGGCATTACCCCGCAAATGGACCCGCATCACGTCCGGCTTGCCTGCCTTCACCGTGAACAGTTTTTGCGGATTGGCTCCTTTAATGTTTCGCTCGCCGTGGCGCACACCGGTAAAGGCGGCGGCGAACGAGTAATATTCCTCCGTCGAGATGGGGTCGACCTTGTGGTCGTGGCAACGCGCACACTGGATCGTCAACCCGAGGAACGACTGACCCACCACACCCATCATTTCGCCCAGTTCATCTGCACGCGCCTGTTGCTTGAGCACGGTGTTCGATGGCAGCACGGTGTTGTGCATCCCCGCGACGAGAAAGCCGACCGCCGCCGCACCTTCCGCGTCCGGTTTGAGCACGTCCCCGACAAGTTGCATCCGTACGAATTCATCATACGGCATGTCGGAGTTTAACGCATTGATCACCCAGTCCCGGTACGGCCACGCGTTCCGGCGGGGCTCGTTGTACTCGAAGCCGTTGCTCTCGCCGTACCGAGCAATGTCGAGCCAATGCCTCGCCCAACGTTCGCCATACGACGGCGAGGCCAACAATTCGTCCACCAGCCTGAGGTAGGCCACGCGGGTCGGGTTGCGCTCGAATGCCTGCACCACCTCCGAACGCGGCGGCAGTCCGATCAGGTCGAAATGCAACCGCCGAACCAACGCCCGGGGAGTAGCCGGTTCATTTTGTGCCAAGCCAACCTTGGCTAGTCGATGCCGAATGAAGCCATCGATCGGGTGTCGGGCGCCGGCCGGCACCGTGATCTCGCGAAGCGGTTCAAACGCCCACTTGGCAGTGTCCGTCGCCGCCCCTGCCAACACGCCCTGCGCGAGGCAGGCCAATGCAATGGGTAGCAGCGAAAATGATTTCATGCGGTCGCGCATCCTCCAACTCCGATCGCGCTTGGCCAAGCGCTATTTTTGGGCGACCTCCTTTGCCCACTCATCGTGGAGCAATTTCAATCGGTCGGCGATCGCCGGTTTTTCCTTCGCATAATCCTTCACCTCCGGCTTGGCGTCAGCGAGATTGTGCAGGGTGACTCGCGGGTTGCGAGTGTTGCCGATCAGTTTCCAGTCCCCCTTGCGAACAGCCCACTGGTTCCCCCATGCGAAGTGCAATGTGTCGTATTCCGATTTTGCA
>CAJXAU010000157.1 GCA_913050205.1 uncultured Verrucomicrobiota bacterium | reverse complement strand
ATCCAAAATCGTTTCGTGAGGGTGATCACCTGCTGCACATCAGTCTTTCGTACATACCGACCGGGATCCACCGCCGCCAAACGGATCGATGGGTTGAACACAAACGGTTTGGGTTCAACTGGGGCGGGAATTTCTGGCGTTGAACCGGAGTCACACCCGGCCAGCAAAACCATGCTGGACATCAACGCCAGCAGTTTAAGGGACAACATATTCATACGTATCCGGCTGGACAGGGATAGTTTGTTTCTCTCCGTTCGCCCACACAATTTCAATCGACGCAGGCCACTCTGCGAAACCAAGTACCAACTCGCCAACGCCCACGGACAGGACGCCATCCCCGGAGCAAAGCCAACGGCGAGGCGACCCGCTCCCATCGGTGTAAACCAGGCGAACTGTGGCACCGTAGCGCTTGGCCAAGCGGTTACCGGCGACGAACGAAACACGGATGCCACGCTTCTCTGACTGGCCAAGGTAGTAGAGCGCTTGGCCAAGCGTCTGAGGCGCGACGATGTCAGCTCGACCATCGCGGTTAAAGTCCGCCACTGCCGCATTTAGGTTCTCCCCAAGAACCCTCAACCCACTCTGCCCAGAGTCCACCGGCTGAAAACCACCCTCCCCTTGGCCAAGCAGGATCAGCCCTGCGCTGGAATCCAGCCGCCCGAGGTCCGGCCGAATGGAGTACCAGTTTTGACTGAGAAACAAATCGTCCCGCCCGTCGTTGTCAAAATCCGAAACGTTGATTGCCGATGTGGGGCTCAGCTGCGCAGATGGCGGCAGCGGCACTCGCTCGAACCTGCCCCCGCGATTATAAAAAACGGAAGCCTCGAGACAATTTATCCTCGTCCGCTTCAATGGCCCGAACGTCTTCAACACGCTCGTAAGATCGACGTTTGAAAACTCGGCATAAGACTCCGGCAAAACCTCACGGTTGACCGCGAGTGAAAACAGATTCATGTCGTCGATGGGCAAAAGTTTATCCCCCGCCTGAAGCGCAAACAGTGACAACCGAGGCTTCTCGCCCCGACTCAAATAGACGAGGTTTTCCCGGTACGGCTCCATCGGGCTGTTCCGGCCAAGGTTTCCAGCCGCAATATCCACCCGGCCGTCATTATCGAAATCGCCAACCGCCAACCCCTGCCACAAACCAACGTGGCCCGACAGCCCCACCGCTTCACTGACATCAACAAAACGGTCTTCGCGATTTTCGTAAAGACCGATGCTCCCGGCCTCACGAGAAACCAGCAGATCCGCATCGCGATCCCCGTCCACGTCCACACAAATCGCGCTGATCACACGGCCAAGTTGCCCAAGTGACGTTTCCCAATCTGCCGCTCGCCGGAAGCCGTCCTTGTTTTTCAAAAAAACAAACGCCTGACTTGGGGAGGGATGATTCTGCATCGAGTCCTGTGAGATAAAAATCGCATCAGCAAACCCGTTGCCATCAATGTCCGCCCTCAATACCAAACGCACCGCCTGAAGGGAAACCACCCCGGGCAGCCTACCGTTCAGCGACCCAGCGAAACTTGGCACCCCCTCCCGAACCGTGAACCCGTCCAGCCACCCGGCATTGTGCCTGAGACCGTTCGGATCATTGTACTTGGAGGCCACAGATGCGAACCGCTGCCCGTCCTGATTGAGAAAAACCTGAACCGCTTGGCTCCTTGGCAGTTGAAAACCGACGTCCAGTTGCCCGTCCCCATCAAAGTCCTGCATCAACACCGGGGCGGGTGTCGCGCTGAGGCGCTTGAGCAAAAACGGGTTTTCATCGTAGTCCTTGGCCAAGGCTGGAAAATGTCGAAAATCAACTGCCCCCGGTATTTCGCGAAACATCGGCTTGGGCCGAGTGATATCGCGCTTGGCCAAGCGCTTGGCCCCGATCGTTCTCTTGACGCGATAAATTGAATTTGCCTCTGGCGCCACAATCCGTGTCGGGGCGGAACCGTCCGCCCACTCCACCTCGATCGCCGGCGCTTGGCCAAGCGCCCCGGCTGCGAAAACCAATTCGCCGTTGTCCCCACTGAGATAGCCGCCACCCGAAAACTTTTCGCGCACGGTTTCGCCGGAGGCGTGGCGCAGTCGCACCCGGCTTCCTATGCCTCCATCCAGTCTCACCTGAATCCGCGGCTCTTGAGAGGTGTTTTTGTAGAGCGACGGGGCTTCGTTCAGGTTGTTTGTGATCAGGTCAAGGTCGCCGTCGTTGTCAAAGTCCGCCATCGCCAACCCGTAGGTGATGCCATGGTGAGCAAACCCAAACTCGACACCCGCATCGGCAAATCTCAACTCCCCATCGTTGCGGAACAACTGGTTGGGCGAGTCGTATCGCGGTTGAATTTTTTTTGTCTCGTAAAGCGACTTCGCATCCCGCCGGCCGGCCTTTTGCTCCGCCTTTAGTTTTAGGCTCGCATCCATGTCCATCGTATCGAAACCGAACCCATTGGTCACCAGCATGTCATCATCGCCGTCGAGATCCGCGTCCATGAATCGTACGTTCCACGACCAAGCGCTGGCCTCGACGCCCGAGTAGTACGCCGTGTCAAACCACAACGACCCGCCCTGCGAAATCATCAGCACATTGCGATTGAACCGGGGAACGTACGTCCAGTCGAGCAGGCGACTCGAACGCTCCACCTCTTTTTCAAGGTGCACCAGTCGCTTGGCCCGATTGGGGTCGAGCATGTCCAACAGCATGAAGTCCGGCACGCCGTCACCGTTGAGATCGGTGAAGTCGACCCCCATTGAGGAGCGACTCGTGTGTCGAATATTTTGATGATCGAGCAACTCGAATTGCCCCTCGCCCCGGTTCAGCCAAAACCGGTCCGGGCTGGCAAAGTCGTTGCACACGTACAAGTCGGGCAGGTGATCGTTGTTCACGTCGCGAAACGTGACCGCGAGCCCCCATTCGCGCAGAGAAGACAGCGACTGCGCCTTGCCACCGATGAGGAATCGAGGCTCATCGGACACGTCCTTGAACGATCCGTTGCCGTTATTGAGATAAAGCCGATCCGCTTCCGGCAGTTCACGCAGGCGCCCGGTGCTCGACACCGTGAAGCGCCCCTTCCATCTCGGCTTCAGGGTGGATTCGCCGTTGATCCGGGTTACCTTCCACTCATCGCCGCGTCTCGCATATTCAAATCGCGTGGTCGGATCCGCAAGGTGCATCCAGTCGATATAATGCGCCACATAAAGGTCGAGGTCACCGTCGGCATCCACATCAGCAAGAGCCATCGAGGTCGTGGTGCCCTGTCCATCCAGACCGGACTTTGGGACGAAGACATAATTCCCGCTGCCATCATTGACAAACAGCCGTGTGCCGGTTTGAACACCGTTGACCAGCAGGTCGTTGTCACCGTCACCGTCCACGTCAACCAATGTTGCTCCGGTGCAAATGACACCCGGCATCGCATGCGCACCGGCAATTGACTTGAAACGAAATCCACCCTCATTCAGGTACAGGACATTCTCGCCCTGAATATTGCAGAGGAAAACATCCGCCAAATCGTCCCCGTTCACGTCGCCCGCCGCCACACCGGCCCCGTTGTGAGCCACCATGTTTTTGTAATACTCAAGCCCGGCAAGGCGGTTCGTGAACGTGATGCCGCTATCGCGGGGGGGGATTACCGTGAACCGTTTGCCACTTTTCGCCGACGGCGTCACCGCTTCCCGCTTGGCCAATGCACTTCCCCCCGCCTGACCAAGGGCATCCACACTGATCATCCAAAGCAACACCGCGACGGCGCTTGGCCAAGCGCGTCGGTGGTCTCGTATGCATCGGAAAAGTTTTGGCACCGGTGCGGTTACCCTTGCCCGACTTGTCGCAAAAACTCCATTCAAAACATGCCGGTTATAGGGAGAATTTGATTCTCCAAAACCGCAATCTCTGCAACCTTGCCCCGCGTTGAAAGTCATGGCCCACCCACGCCAAAATCTCCTAATCGCCACAATAGTCATCGCCCTGCTTGTCGCCACCGGCTGCTCCAAGCCGATGGCCGTCACAGTTGTCACAGAGGAACAACTCTTCAAGACGAACGGGCTCTGGTATCTGCGAGGGACGACCAACCTGTTCTCCGGCACGGAACTGGATTACCACACGAACGGTGTGCTCAAGTTCCGGATGACGTTTACCAACGGACTCCCGTATGGAACCAATACGGCCTGGCACCCCAACGGGGCAAAACAGACCGAAGGAGAATTTGTCGAAGGCAAGCGAAGTGGTCTTTGGACAATGTGGTTCGACGACGGCAAGCCGGATAAACAGGGCACATTCGTCAACGGAAAGCCGGACGGGTTGCAGATCTTTTGGCACACGAACGGGGTCAAGTCGGTCGAGTGGTACCACAAGGAGGGCATTCCTCACGGCAACAGCAAATCCTACTACATGAACGGGCAACTGCATCAGGAAGGCTCGTACGACATGGGCCGCCAAATCGGCGAGTGGGTTGAATGGGATGAGAATGGAAACAAAACCAAGACCGCCCAGTTCGAGAATGGCCGTCTGGTCAAGGAAACCAAGTTAGATGAAACACAACCGCCAACAGTTCCCAAAAAATAACCCCGCTTGGCCAAGCGTCATTCGGGCTTGGGCTTGACCGGGGACTGGCACACAGCTTGGTTTTCCCATCCGATTCATCTCCGCCCGAACCCTCGGCATCATCGCGTTGTTGATCCGACTTGAAAAAACAGCTGAAAAACCGGAGCATCCGCGGCGTTGAATTCGCTTTTTAAGATGCCACTGATTTGGAGGTGTTGGTTCCCGTTACTCGCGGCCCTTTTGTGTTCAACCACCGTTTTGACCGGAAAAGACCGTTCTGTGGTTACGGATGAGGATCGTCAGTTTTGGTCGTTTCAGCCCCTTCAAAAAACATCCTCCCCACACGCGGGCGACCCGTGGGTTCGCAGCCCGATCGATGGGTTCATCTTACGCAAAATCCGGCAGGCCGGACAGCGCCCGGCAGCGGAGGCAACCAAGCGCATTTGGCTGCGGCGAGTCACCTACAGCCTGACCGGTCTCCCCCCCACCCCAGCGGAATTCGCCGAGTTTGATGCCGACACCAGCCGCGAGGCATACGCCCGCGTGGTCGACCGGTTG